>JANLQE010000153.1:0-11705 GCA_031367625.1 Bacteroidota bacterium | reverse complement strand
CACTTAGCATAGAGCCATCTTTGTCATAATACAGCCACGCAAGTTGAACAAGTCTTGGCCAATTATTTAAATCGCTTACTGGAGCTTTCCAATTTCGTGGTAGTCCAGTTGTTTCGGTGTCAAAGAATAAATACATGGTTATGTTATTAGGTGATTAATTATTTACAATTGAACGAATTTTATCTACGGAGCCCAGGCATGACCACCAACAATTGTATTTGCGCTAATATACGCTACTTCAAAACAAAATAATTTTTCTGAGGTTCTGTTTTTGAAGCGTTTATAAAAAACCCGCTGCTTTTCTGTATCAGCGCAAATACAACTTAGGCTAATTTTAAATATTTACTGGCGCAGATATGCAGAATGGCTTTGTGTGTGGCGTATCGGTGCAATATTCTATACTATTTTGTCTGTACTTCACAAAAATATTTATCTTCATAAAATGAGACTGCTGACTGCTTTACTGATTTGCCTTTTTACACTTACCGCCACAGCGCAAAATAAAACCGCCTCCGTAAGCGGCCGCATTGTAGATGAAAACGAAAACCCGGTGAGCAATGTATCCATTGTTATTCTTGGCAAAACAAATGGCATGCTTTCTTCAGATAGTGGCCGCTTCAGCATAAAAGTAGCAGCAGAAAAATCATTTGCCATTACGTTTACCCATACGGGTTATGTTGCTGTTCAGAAAAACTTTTACCTTAGCCCCGGCGAAAATGAAACCATTATCATACGCATGCTGCCTGGCGGAAAAACGCTGGAAACCGTTACCGTGCAGGATGATAGAGAGAGAAGGGAAAACAGCCTGGTAAAAATAAATCCTAAAAACGCTATTACTATGCCAAGCACCACCGGCGGTATAGAAGCTATGATAAAAACACTGGTGGGCAGCAATAACGAACTTACCTCTCAATACAATGTACGTGGCGGAAGCTATGATGAAAACCTGGTGTATATAAACGACTTTGAAATTTACCGCCCTTATCTTGTTAGCAGCGGCCAGCAGGAAGGCCTGAGTTTAATAAACCCTGAACTCACTAAAAATGTAAATTTTTATACCGGCGGTTTTCAAAGTAAGTATGGCGATAAAATGAGCAGTGTGCTGGATATTCAATACAAAAAACCAACAACATTTGGGGGCAGTGCCTACATCAGTTTATTAGAGCAGGGGTTTAATATAGAAGGCAGCGCAAAAAAAGGAGCTGTTACTTACCTGGCAGGTGTAAGAAATAAAAGTAACCGGAACCTGCTGAGCAATCAGCCCACGCAGGGCGCTTACATTCCTTCTGCATCGGATGCGCAGGCTTATATTACTTACAAATTAAATGACCATTGGCAGGTAGAATTGCTGGGCATTCTTTCTGCATCAAGGTTTAGTTTTTTTCCGGAATCTGTACAAAAAACTGCTTCTGTTTTTTCGCCATTATTTACTGCAAACCTGGGGCTTGATGTTTATTTTGAAGGCCAGGAAAAAGACAGTTATACCAGCAGCCTCCTGGGCGCTACGATTGTAAACAACCCAATAAAAAAATTGAAACTAAAGTGGATGGTTAGCCGCTTTAAGGATAAAGAAAAAGAAAATTATGATATTGCCGGCACTTATTTATTTGGCGACCGGGATTTTGATAAAAGCAGCAGCTCTTTTGGGCAAATTGTAAATCCGCTGGGTGCAGGCTATTATCAGAATTATGCAAGAAATGAATTAAATATTGACGTATGGAATGCAAGCCACAAAGGTAGTTTTGATAAAGGAAAACATTTTATACAATGGGGCGCCGGCATGGAGCAAACAAAAATAAAAGATCAGTTAAAGCAATGGGAATACCGCGACTCTGCAGGATATTCTCTTCCCGCCAACCCCGGCCCGTTACAGTTATTTAATGCCCAAAACAGCAATGCCGGTTTAACCATTCAAAAATACAGCGGCTACCTGCAGGATAATATTCATCTTTTCAAAACAAATAATGATATCAGTCTGCAGGCGGGTGTGCGGTTTAATTACAACAGCCTTAACCAGGAATTTTTAATAAGCCCACGGCTGCAGGCGAGCTGGAAACCAAGATGGCTAAAAGATATTGTTTTTAAAGCTGCAGTGGGCGTTTATGACCAGCCGCCTTTTTACAGAGAATTAAGAAAAGATGATGGCACACTAAACACCGCCCTTAAAGCACAAAAAAGTCTGCAGTTTACAGCAGGTATGGACTATAATTTTAAAGGGCTGGAAGACCGCCCCTTCCGGATTACAACAGAAGCTTACTATAAGCGCATGACCGATGTAGTGCCTTATGATATAGACAATGTAAAGATCCGCTACCAGGGCATTAATAATGCCAAAGCGTATGCGGCAGGCGTAGAGTTTCGTTTGTTTGGAGAACTGGTAAAAGATGCAGAAAGCTGGCTGAGCATAGGTTTGATGCGTACCCGTGAAAATTTAAACAACGATTATTATTATCAGTATAAAAATGCAGCAGGAGAAATAATAAATGCAGGCTCTGCCGATCAGGTGGTTGTGGATAGTGTTAAAAACGAGATAGGTTTTTTGCGCCGCCCTACCGACAGGCTTATAACCCTTGGCCTTTTTTTAGAAGATTACTTACCTACCAACAAAAATTTTAAAGTACATTTAAATCTTTTGTATGGCAGCAATATGAGTTATAATATTCCCAACAGTACCCGGTACAGAAACGGGCTTATTATAGATCCCTACATCAGGGTTGATATTGGTTTTAGCGCTTTGCTGCTAAGCGAAAAATCGGCAAGAAGAAGCCACTCCCCTTTTAAAAGTTTTGAAAACATCTGGGCGAGCCTGGAAGTTTTTAATTTAATTGACAGGCAAAATACTATTTCTTATCAACTGATAAAAGATTTTTCAAACACCACGTATGCCATTCCCAACAGGCTTACACCAAGGCTGCTTAATTTGAAACTGGTAACAAGGTTTTAAATATTTTTTTAGCCCGGCAGCATGCCATCATGCCTCTTCATCTGCCTGCGGCAAACAGGTGGGTAAAGTTTAAAGTAATGGTTTCGTTAATATTTTATTTACATTAAGCTTTTAACTTTTCCACCAATTATTTTTAAGTGTGTATAATTAAATTCGTGTTTTATTAATTACAACTTTAAATTTGGTAACAACATTTAAGAATTATTCTTTGTAACAATTTTCATTTTACCCAACCTGCTTTTTTTTGAAAAAATAAAAAAAGTATTAAAAACTGAAAAGCATTGACAGACACGATCATTAACCTTGAAACGGTTAACCCTATTGAATTTTTCGGAGTGAACAATGGCAAACTCGACATTCTGAAAAAGAAATTTCCACTGTTAAAAATATTAAGCCGTGGCACGCAGATAAAATTAAGCGGAGCCCCGGAACAAATTGAAGGAGCCAAAGAAAAAATAGAATTACTTGTTCAGTACCTGCAAAGAAATGGTCACATGAGCGAAAATTATTTTGAACAGATTTTGGGCGGAGACGATGAAAAAACCATAGATAACTTTATGGATCGTAACCCCAACGATGTACTGGTATTTGGACCAAACGGAAAAACAGTAAGGGCACGTACTGCCAATCAGAAACTGATGGTGCAGGCCTGTGATAAAAATGATATTGTTTTTGCCATTGGCCCGGCCGGTACAGGTAAAACCTATACTGCGGTTGCTTTAGCAGTAAGGGCACTAAAAAATAAATTGGTTAAAAAAATTATTCTCACCAGGCCTGCTGTAGAAGCAGGCGAAAGCCTTGGTTTTTTACCCGGCGATTTAAAAGAAAAAATAGATCCGTATTTAAGGCCCCTGTACGATGCACTGGATGATATGATCCCTGCAGATAAACTGGGCTATTACATGACTACGAGAACTATTGAAATTGCCCCGCTGGCTTACATGCGTGGCCGAACTTTAGATAATGCTTTTATCATTTTAGATGAAGCTCAAAACACCAATGATCTTCAGATAAAAATGTTTCTTACCCGTATTGGTCCAAATGCAAAAGCCATTATCACCGGCGATCCTACACAGATTGATCTTCCAAAAAACCAGCAAAGCGGTTTGTTTAAAGCTACCCGTATTTTAAAAAATATTGATGGTATTGCCCAGATTGAACTGGATGAAGAAGATGTGGTAAGGCACCGTTTGGTAAAATCAATCATTAAAGCCTACAACAAAGAAGATGAAAATATTATGAAAGAAAAAGAAAAGAAATAATTGCAACTTTGATAATGTTTAAATCTCTGCTAAAAAAAATAAGGTGGCCCATAAGCTGCCTTATTTTTTTCACCATGTCGTGCCAAAGTAGTTCAGTAACTAAAGCATTGCCGCCAATTACAGAAGATACGGTAGCAAAAAAACAATTTATTGCCAGGGCATTTACCCAAATAGCTGTTGTAAAAAAAATGATACATAGCGGCGATCTGATAACAAGAACAGGCAACGATTTTACGAGCCAGGGTTTAAAAACATTAAACCGCCGCAATAAAACCTTCTCCCACTGCGGTATTGCAAGCGTAGAACATGATACCGTTTTTGTTTACCATGCCCTTGGCGGCGAATGGAACCGTGATCAAAAAATAAGAAGGGATCGTTTTGAAATTTTTACAGAACCTTACAGCAATAATGAAATAGGCATTTTTAGTTTTAAGGTGAGCGATACAATGCTTAAAAAAATAATAACCGTAACAAAAGATTTTTATGCTGAAGGAATTATGTTTGATATGGATTTTGATTTAAAAACGGATGACAGGATGTACTGCGCTGAGTTTGTTTATAAAACCCTGGTAAAAGCTACGGACGGAAAGTTAGTTTTCCCCCTGAGCCATATCGGTCATTTTGAATTTATTGGTGTAGATGATATTTTTCTGCATCCTTTGTGCCATAAGCAATGTGATTTAACCTATAAATAAAACAGAAAATATTAAATAAAAAAATTATTTTTAGCCTTTAAAACAAAAACTTCTCTTTATGAAAAAATATATTTTGTCTGCTCTTATTTTATCAGCACTTTTTTTTAGTTGTAATAATTTAGGCAGCGGAGATCCCAAAGCGGTGTTGGCACAGTTTATAGATGCACTTGCCAAAAAAGATATTGCTACGGCACGTAAATTATCTACAGCAGAAAGTAAATCATTGCTGGATATGATGGAAATGGGTATGAAAGGCGGAGAAACTAAAGATTTAGAAAAGTATGATAAAAATAATATGCAATTTGGCGAAGCAAAAATAGAAGGCGATAAAGCTACCGTGCCCGTAAAAGAAAAAACCAGTGGAGAAACTTTAAACTATACATTAAAAAAAGAAAATGGAAACTGGAAAGTTGCTTTTGACAAATCATCATTAATGACCATGGGTATGGATAAAATGAATGAAAAAGGAATAAACCCAATGGACAGCCTTAAGAGAGGAATAGATGAATTGAAGAAGATAAATATGGATTCGCTAAAAGAAGGAATGCAGAAAGGTATGCAGGCACTTGATTCTGTAAGTAAGCAGCTTAAAAAAATACAATAACATTTTTTTAAAATAATTGTAAAAAGCATCCAGGCAAGCGGGTGCTTTTTTTGTTTGGCATTGCAAAAGAGTAGTTACCTTTATTTTATAAAAAATAATTCCTTTATAATGAAGAATACATTTTTGTTTTGCCTGTCCGCAGTATTATTTTTATCCTGTGCAAACGACACAGAAAAACATGCGCAAACTGCCCTGGATACCGGCAGGGATTTTATACGGGCAAGCCTGGATGGAGATTTTAAAAATGCTGAAGCCCTTTTGCTTAAAGACACACAAAACCTGCAGCTTTTTGATTCTTATAAAGCATACTACGAAAGGTTACCGGCAGATAAAAAGAAAAATTATAAAGAAGCTTCTTACGAAATAAATAAATATGTGGATGTTGATGACAGCACCAGTATCATTAACTACAGCAACTCTTTTATGAAAAAACCAATGGAAATAAAATTAGTCAGGGTTAATAAAGTTTGGGGTGTAGATTTTAAATTTACTTACGGTGGTAATACAGCAATAGAATAATGTATGGTTAAAAATTTTCTTTTAGTTGGCATTGGTGGCGGCCTTGGCGCCATGCTCAGGTTTTTGGCATACCTGTCTTTTAAAAATACCAGTTTCCCATACATCACCCTTTTTATAAATATAGCAGGTAGTTTTATTATTGGCCTGGTGATTGGGCTCAGTGTAAAAGAAATAAATTTTCCCAGCTCCCTTAAATTATTTTTGGCAACAGGTATCTGCGGAGGCTTCACTACTTTTTCAGCTTTTAGTATAGAAAATATAGAACTGCTGCAGGCAGGTAAATATAATATTGCTTTTTTTTACATAGCAGCAAGTGTATGCCTGGGTATTGCAGCAGCCTGGTTGGGCTTTAAATTAATAAATTCTTAAACCTATATTAATGTATGTACTTCATCCCTGGCATGGCGCACATTATGGCAACAATGCCCCTGAGCATGTAAATGCACTGATAGAAATTTCGCAGGGCAGCCGCTGTAAATACGAGATTGATAAAACTACAGGCCTGTTAAAACTGGACCGTGTGGTTTATTCTTCTTTTCACTATCCGGTAAATTATGGCTTTATACCACAAACCCTCGGGGAAGATAACGACCCCCTGGATATTTTAGTGATGTGCAGCGAAAGCATACAGCCCTTATGCCTGGTACAGGCCACTGTAATTGGTAATATGCAGATGATAGACAGTGGCGAAAAAGATGATAAAATTATTGCAGTGGCCAGCAAAGATCCTTCTGTAAATCATATTAAAGATATTAACGAATTGCCTGCTCATTTTTTTGCAGTATTAAAAAATTATTTTGAACAGTACAAAGTGCTTGAAAATAAAAAAGTAGAAATAGATGATTTTCAAAATAAAGAAATTGCCTATAAAGTAATTGATGAAGCAATAAAATTATATACCAGCAGATTTCCACAAAATGATACAGCAAAAAAATAAAAAGATGGATAGTCAAACACTGATCATACTCATATTGATAGGAATAGCGGCCGGTATGCTTGGCGGCATGATAGGCATTGGTGGAGGCATAATCATTGTACCGGCATTAGTTTATTTTTTAGGCTTTTCACAAAAAATGGCTCAGGGAACTTCTCTTGCCATCTTATTATTGCCAATTGGTTTATTAGGCGTTGTTCAGTTTTATAAGCAGGGCTATGTTGATATAAAAGTTTCCATGATAATTGCCATCGCTTTCTTTTTTGGCAGTTATTTCGGCAGCAAAATTGCCCTGAGCCTTTCGCAGGACACAGTAAAGAAAATATTTGCTGTTCTCTTGCTGCTTATAGGTTTAAAGATGTTGTTTTTTGATAAAACCAAAGAAGGCAGGTTCCCCAAAACCTCCGGCACATCTACCCATCCATACACTTAAGGCAATATTCTTTTTATAATTCTTAACCTGTGGGTGCGTTTGCCCGTATCCGTATGTATAATGCCTTCATTGTCTATTTTATCTATCCTTACATTTCCGGAGGCGTGTATAATTTCATGTTCGTTTAATAAAATACCTACATGCATTATTTCTTCCCCTTCATCAAAAAAAGCAAGATCCCCGCAAACAGTTTCCTGCAAAAAACCAACTGAACTTCCCTGGGCAACCTGTAGTTTAGCATCACGCAGTAAAGGTATATTCATCAGTTTAAAAACTGTTTGTACATACCCGCTGCAATCAATACCAAAAATTGATTTACCTCCCCAGAGATAAGTGGTATTTAAAAACAGCCTGGCAATTTTGTTGATGTTAATTTCATTGGCAACCGTATTGGCCGCATCAATAATATTACCGTTGTAAATCACCGATAAATCCTGATGTTTTGTGTTAAGCAATGATAAACTGCTTGCAAAAGGAAGCATCATTCTTTTATCGTTTACTATTATTTCATTTACCCAATCAGCAGTAAATTCTGTGCTTTCTGTAAAAGGAAATTTGGATAGCAGAAACTGATTGCTGCGGCACCATCCGGTATATCCATCATGACTGTTTTGCAGAAGCAGCCAGCCATCCCTGTTATCTTCCATAATAATTCCCCTCTCTCCAAATAAAAACTGGCTAATCATTTCATCCCTGTGGTTGGGCAATAAGCGTACATGCGCCAACGGCAGAATACAAACGGCATACTTCATCTGCATATAATTGTGTTTCATCTAAATTATGGAATTTAAGTATGTTTACATCTATAAATAAAAAGCATCACCTGGTTTTTATATTTTGGGCAACAGAAACTACAACGATATAGATGATAAAGAGCTGCTGCAGCTTTTTTACAAAGACAGTAACAATGAATGGTTAGGTGTATTGCTGCAGCGCTATACCATGCTGTTATTAGGTGTATGCATGAAATATTTAAAAAATGAAGAAGAAGCCAAAGACAGTGTGCAGCAGATTTTTTTAAAAGTAATTAACGAACTTCATAAGTATAAAGTAGAATATTTTAAAAGCTGGCTGTATATGGTTGCAAAAAACCACTGCCTGATGAAACTGAGGGATAAAGGAAAATATACAGCAGAAATTAATGAAAAAGTATTGGCTGCGCCGGATGAAGAAGCACAACAGATAACTGCCATAGAAAAAGATAATACTTTAAATAATATGGAGCTTGCGCTAAAACAATTAAATGATGAGCAGCAAATTTGTATAACCCTCTTTTACCTGCAGAAAAAAACCTACCAGCAAATTGCTGAAGATACAGGCTACACTGTTATGCAGGTAAAAAGTAATATACAAAACGGTAAACGTAACCTTAAAATACAAATGCAAAGAATGCAGCCGGATGAGCAATAATTTAAAAGACATACTATCTAATCTTAATAAAGATACAGAGCAGGATAAACTGCTTGAATACCTGAATAATCAATTGCCGGCAGCAGACCGGCATGCTGTGGAATCTAACATGAATGATGATGAATTTTTGAGCGATGCAATGGATGGTTTGCAGCAGTTGGAAAATAAAAAAGATATTCCCTCAGCAGTAAAGCAATTAAATACCGGCCTTAAAAAACAACTGGATAAAAGAAAAAAAAGAAAAGCAAAAAGAGCAATTGGGAAGCAGCCCTGGGTTTATTATGCAATCATTTTATTGCTTGTATTAATTGTAGCAGCCTATATAGTTATTAAAAAAATAAGCGCCTGATTATTATACAATCATTTGCCGCTGCACCAGCGCAAACATTGGCTGTGCAGAAGTAATTACTGCAAAGTGAAGAATATGAGGAGGTATAAAAATAACATCTCCTTTACTGTATGATTTTTTTACGTTTCCAAAATACATATCACAGCTACCTTCCATTACTGCTATGTATTCATTTATATGGGGATGTATTTCCTCAGTTTGTTCCTTTTTTACCCATGCAGCAAAGTTTGTTATTTCATTTGTAGAAGGTAATTCCTGCGTCATTATATTATCTACCGGCAGGTTACTATTACGGAGGTTATTGGCAATAACACATTCATGAAGATCATCAATGTTTTTAATGTTATTAAGCAATGGTAAAAACTTTTTATTAGTAAGTGAATGCTGAACATAAACATTCTTCATCACTGAAATCTTTACAGCAGGCGATGGCTTTATTTGGTTGGCAAATATTTTATCTGAAAACATTAATTTTACGCTATCAATCTGCTGCTGAACCTGAGGATACAATGAGGCCATTAACTGAACCTCCCTGTTTTCTTTATCCCCGGTAAATCCCAGGCAATAGGTTTCAATGATACCCGAATTTATAAATGCCGCTACTTTATTCATTGCTGCAAAAATAAGACTTTAATTTTTTCATCTACATAAAAAAGCCTGCTCATAATTGAACAGGCTTAAAGTATATTGAAAATTTATTATTGTTTTACAAAACGAAGAGACTTTATTTGCCCGTCTTCACCATAACAAACAACCTCGTAAGTACCGGTAACTAAGTTTGCAAAATTTAGTGGTATTAAATTACTGCCTGCAATTAAACTTACTGTTTGTTTACTCAACTGCTTGCCGGTAATATCTATTACCCTTATATCCATTTTAGAAGCGGTTGCACTCGCTATATTTAATGTGCTTACTGTGTTTACAGGGTTAGGCATCAGGCTTACAAATTCTATCCCTTTATCTTTATTTAATATAGCAATTGTGTTGCTGTATTTTGTTAAGCCATCAGCATCTGTATATTTCAGGCGGTAATAATTTATGCCGCTTAGTGGTACTGCATCTGTATAACTGAATGGCTGCTGGCATTGCAATGCAGTAGCATTAATTACATTTATACCCTTAAAATTTCGTCTGTCTGCACTGCGTTCCAAAGTCATTCTTGCACTTAATGAGTTGGTACAGTCAACTTTCCAGTTCAGTAAATTACCGGTGGCCAGTTTAATGCCTTTAATATATTCTATCGTCAGTGGAAGCACATTAGTTGTTGCATTGCCACCAATTCCAAATTCACTAAATCCACTAAATCCTGTTCTTGATAATACCGCACTTGTATTTGAACCCGTTGTAGTTACATGTGTGCCGGAAAGTGTCCATGGAGAAGCGGTATTGGCTCTTTTTACTAAAACCAATGTGGTAAAATCGGTAACAGACGATATTGAATTTGCAGTAAAGGTACCTGTGTAAATACCGCCTGTAAGGCCATCTGCTGCAGTAACTCTCCAAAAACCATTTATAGATGTGTTGGTTATAGGAGGAACACCAGATTCTGTTAGGGGCAAACCATTAGAGCCACCCGAAGAACTTACCCATTCAGTGGTTAAAGATCCGCCTGTGGCAGGTGCAGTTGTAAAATTTATATTAGCGTCTCTTATTGTTGCCAGAACGCCAACAGGAAAATAAGTATTGCCGGTTGTGGCGGCTACCCATCTTTTAAATTTGCCTATAATTTTACCACTATTTACAACAAAATTTAAGGTACCTGTAGCTGTGGGGCTGGTTCCTAATACCAGTGTGTTGGAACCTGTAGTAATATCTCCAAAAGACATATCAAGTATTGATACTATAAAATTTGAAGTTGGAGTACCGAGTGTAAGACCGCCGCCAAAATTAACGGATAATCTTGCAAGAGGGGATACAAGCGAACCACTGCCAGTGTAGGATTGAGGCACAGCTCCATGAAATTGTAAAATACTTCCTGCCACTGTTCCATCAAGCGTACCATTATTTAATAAAGTAGTTCCTAATTGCGTTAGTGTATGACCGGTGGTTCCATCATCCAGCCTTAGTGTATTTGTTGTATTTATTGTAGTGGAAAATTTTACAATAAGATCACCTAATAATCTTGCAGTGTGGCCTGCAGATGTATTATCAATTACCAGGTTAGGAGCATCTCCCTGTAAAAAGAAAGTTTTTGCAATACCAGAACCTCCATTACCAATTTGTACTGTGCCACCGGTAATATTTTTGGTAACAGCATTATTGTTGTAATCTCTGGGGCCACTTCCGCCATCACCTGCGTTTTGAATAACAATTGTACCGCCACTCATTGTAAAAGAAGAATTATCCGCACTGCGAATATCAAAACTTGCAAAGCCTGTGCTTTGGTTTTCAACAGTATTAACGGTAAAAATTCCTCCTGTTTGCGTATAATTAATTCCAAAAGTGCTGGCAGATGTCATGCGGCTTGCAAGGTTTATAGCCCCTCCGTTAATAATAATTATTGAACCAGTGGTATAATCAAGCCTGTGGCCATTAAGATTACCAATATTAAGTGT
>JANLQE010000400.1:0-2366 GCA_031367625.1 Bacteroidota bacterium | reverse complement strand
CGGCCCATATTTATTTCTACAGCCATACTTGGTTTAAAATTCACTTTATATTTTTCTCTGAGTACAATCAGTTGAAGGGCTAATCTTTCTCTAACAGATTTTTGAGCAAAAAGGGTGAGGCTGTTTGCCAATACGGCAAATTCGTGGCTTAGTGTTTTTAAAAGCCGGTTTGTTAAGATGGTTGACTGATGCAGCGTGTTTAGAAAATCTTCTTTTGGTATAAAAGTAATTTTGCTTTCTTCCAATGCTGCGGCAGAATCAGGATAGCGGCCTTCTGCAAGTACGGCGTGATAGCCTAATAATTCGCCGGTGTTGGCTACATAAATAATTTGTTCCCGTGCATCTTTATCTACCTTATATTTTTTTACTTTACCTTCTGTTATAAAAAAAATCCCCGGCGGGTAACCTCCTTCCCTGAAAATAATTTCCCCTTTACGGTATATCTGCTCAGTTTTATTGGCTGTAAGCAATGCAAAATCTTTTATAGGCAAATCTGCTAAAACAGATTCACTCTGAAAATCCCATTTATCTATCGGAAAAATACCTCTTATGCTCATACGTGTTGGTAAATTTACCGCTTTAAAAAGTGATAAGGTTTACTTTTTTGAGTGATAAGGTTTACCGCACCAGGATAATTAAGCAGGTAACTTTGCATTATGATAATTGAATAAATAAAATATTTATTATTATCTTAAAAATACGGGGCTTACTTTTAAAAGTAAATATACAAACCAGGCTCATCAAAAATAAACACAAAATTATGCCGGTATCCGAAAAAAAAATATGCATCGACAGTCCATTTAGCTCAGATGCTCAGTTTAACCGGATATATCCGTTATCCATTCAGGCATTGGACAGCAAGCACTGGACTTCTTTAATTGTTGCCCGAAAAGCTGCTGATTTTTTGGCCGCCGAAAACAATGTAAAGATTTTAGATATTGGCAGCGGTGTGGGGAAATTCTGTTTGGGTGCAGCATACTATAAGCCCAAAGCTTTTTACTATGGAGTAGAACAAAGACGAAAATTAACAGGCTATGCTGAGCAAGCAAAGGAAATACTTGAGCTTGAAAATGTTTCTTTCATTCATGGCAATTTTACCCAACTGGATTTTAAAAATTACGATAATTTTTATTTCTACAATTCATTTTATGAGAATCTTACTGATACGGATAAGATTGATGACAGTATTGATTATTCTCTGGAATTATATAATTATTACAACCGTTATTTATTTAAACAGTTGGAGCAAACACCGCCCGGCACAAGGCTTGCCACCTATCACAGCCTTGAAGATGAAGTGCCCGCAGACTTTCATGTAGTGGGGTCGGCTATGCACAATCTTTTAAAGTTTTGGATAAAAATATAAATGATAAACCCGTTTTGCAGATTGATTTTAATGTTGAAAATAATTTATTACTCCCCCGCAAAAGGGTAAGCTATTTAAAAACTGATTCTCAGTTTTTGTTAACATAGTTTTAGAAATGCCTGGTGCATAAAACAATCTGCAGGTGATTGTTTAGTAATATAAAATAATATGAATAATACAAAGAAAAAACATGGCTACTTATGGACTGTTTTAAATCATAAATGCCCTCACTGCAGGGAAGGAAATATGTTTGAGGATAAAAATTCTTACAAACTTAAGAGCTTCGCAAAGATGAATACGCATTGCGCTGTATGTGGGCAAAAAATGGAAATTGAACAGGGGTTTTATTATGGAACCGGTTATGTGAGTTATGCGCTCACTGTTGCTTTTTCGGTTACTACATTTGTTGCCTGGTGGGTGTTGGCAGGGTTTTCAGTAGATGATAACCGGATATTCTGGTGGCTGGGAATGAATGCAGTTTTACTTTTGTTATTTCAGCCTTACTTAACGAGATTATCAAGAGCAATGTGGTTGTCTTTTTTCGTTAAATACGATGCTGCCTGGCAATTGGCAAAACATATCCAGCCAAATCAGCAATTAATTAATATAAGAAAAAATCAGCAGGAAATAATTAAAGAACACCCGCATGATATGCATCAGAATCATTCTGGCAAAGCATAAAAAATAAATGGTAAACACCGGCAGCCATGTATAATCCAAAGATTTTATCATCATTTAGTAAATACTTTATATGTCATTATCATTAACTGATTACCGCTCAAAACTTATCAAAAAAATTATGTTTTCAAACTCACAGGAGGAAGTAAAACGGTATATTAATACCGCAATAAAAAGCTTGGAACAAAATAATTTAAACGGACATATTGTTACCCGGTTTGTGTACAAGCTGACAGATGAATTAGAAATGTTTAGCCCTATGAATAAAGATGCACAGCAGTGGAGCAATATCAAAATGGCAAGAATTTGTTTTAATCAACTT
>JANLQE010000336.1:0-7053 GCA_031367625.1 Bacteroidota bacterium | reverse complement strand
ATCATAGAATCCTGGAATAATCATTTTAATAGGTAAGATAATGATAGCGACACACAATATAGAATCTGTAACTTTTGATCAAAATTTTATTTGTCTGCAGGTTGATGGGAAAGAAATTAAAATCCCTATAAATAAAATTTCAAAAAAACTGGAAGCTGCAAGTGAAATTCAAAGAAACCTATTCACTTTTTCTCTGTCGGGTTATGGAATTCATGGCCTTAAATTGATGAAGATCTTTCAATAGACTCATTATTAAAAGCTGTATACCCATAGTCGAAAGGCACTGCAGTTAACTTCCTCACGCTATACGCAGAATGATCAAAACACCATTACAATTTTTTCCATAAGTTTATTGATATCACCACTTCAACTTTTTTTGCTGGTAGCAACTACGTTTGCAGGGCTGATGTCGGGGTTTTTTTATGCCTATTCCTGTTCGGTAATGCCGGGTCTAAGCAGGCTTGATGATTACCCGTTTATTTCGGCTATGCAATCTATCAACAGGGCAATTCAAAACCCGGTATTTTTTACCGGCTTTTTTGGTGTTTTAATTTTGTTGCCTTTGGTAACTTACCTTAAATATTCAAGTCCTGCGTCACCAGTATTCTGGTACCTGCTGTGCGCAACTGTTATTTATGTAACAGGTGTTTTTCTGGTAACTGTTGTCGGAAACATTCCCCGGAATAATGCGCTTGCTAAAATTGATTTACCAGGAGCTACAAAAGAATTGCTTAGTACCCGGCGAAAAATATTTGAAACAAAGTGGAATACATTAAATATCATCAGAACAGTTTGTGCTACGCTGGCATTTATTTTTGCACTGATTGCCTGTTTAAAATGTTACGAACACAGCACAATTATTAAATAGTAATTTTTTTATAGATTATCTGCCTCAAAATTTATAATATTCCTTCATCCTTGTCATCAGCATATCTTTTTTTCTTCTGGATACTTCCACCTGGTGGTTGTTGGAAAGTATAATTGTTCCACCTTCTCCCCTAAGATATTCTTTTACATGCTCCAGGTTTACCATAAAAGATTTATGGGTGCGTATAAAATTACAGTCTTTCAGCAATTCTTCATATTCGTGAATTGGTTTAGAAGCACAGATGGTTGGCCGGGTGGTAAAATGAAAATTGGTGTAATTGCTGCTGGCTTCGCAGTAAATAATATCCTGTATCTGCACCACCTGAAAACCTTTTACCGAAGGAATGCATAATTTCATTTTTTGTGATCCGCCTTTGTGCTGTATGTTGTGCAAAAAAGTTTCCATGTTTTGCCCGCTGGTTTTTTCAACAACTTTTTTTTCAACTCTTTTCACAGCTTCTCTCAACAGTTCATCATCCACAGGTTTTAATAAATAATCAACTGCACTAAAACGAAATGCCTGCGTCATATAATTACTGTGTGCAGTTACAAATATTATTTCAAAATTTATTGCCGGCAGGTTATGCAGTAAATCAAACCCGTTTGCTTCGGGCATGGCAATATCTAAAAAAACCAAATCTGGTTGCAGTAGTGTTATGGCATCAGTTGCTTCTGCTGCATTGCTGCAACAGGCAATAATTTCAACTTGTTCACAATTTAGCTGCAGCAATTTTTGCATAGAGGTAAGCCCTCTTGGTTCATCATCCACCAAAATTGTTTTTAACTTATTCATGGTTCATTTATTTCAATTGGTAAATGGAGTATAACTAAAGTGCCTGTTTCTTTTAGGCCGGCAATATTTTTTTTATCCTGTATGGTAACATTGCTTTGTAATTTGTATTTTTCATTTAATAAGGAGATACGGTTTTTTATATTTGTTATGCCTACCGGGTTATGTAAATTCTCATTACCCGAAGTTTGCCAAACAGATGTTTTTTTATTTTCTAAAGATTGATTGATACCAATGCCATTATCATCAACTGTGCATACCAATTGATTATTTTGCTTTGTAAAATTAACATTGATATGAATGTTTTTATGCTGGTTAGTTATGCCATGCCATATCGCATTTTCTATAAAGGGTTGTATTAGCATTGGCGGTAAAACAGTTTCATCCAAATCTAAATTTTTATCGGCATTTAAGGTACAGGTAAAATGGATGTTGCGTATTTTTTCCATTTCCACATACCGCTCTAAATACTCTAGTGTATTGCGTAAAGAAATTAATGATTGGCCCGACTGGTTGAGTGTTAGCCTGATAAGTTGTGCAAATTTACTTAGGTAATGTGATGCTTCCCTGTTTTCCTTTTGCAATATCATTTCTCTTATACTATTAAGACTGTTAAAAATAAAATGAGGATTCATCTGTGCATGCAATGCTTTCATTTCTGTTTGCGCAAGCTGCTTATCAATGTTTGCCTTTTGCTGTATTTGTTTTATTCTCTGTTTATATAAATAATAAAATAAACCGGCTAAAAACAAACCACACATTAAAATAAACCAGGTTGTTTTCCAAAATGGCGGGTCAATAAAAACAGTAATGGTTTTAAGTTTTTCATTACCCGATTTTCCATTTACTTTTACCTGAATAAAGTATTTACCCGGCTGCAGGTTTGTAAGGTTTATACTTCGCTGTTGCCCGGCAATAACCCAGTTATCAGCTTTATTAATGTTGTAAATAAACTGGTAATTATTTTTTTCAAAATCAATAACTGCATAGTTTATCACCAAGTTGTTTTCGGTATATTCTAAATGCACTTCGGGTTCAGGGTTAAAAATATATTTAGTGTTATTTATGGCCAGTTCCTGAATTAACAGATCGCTGCTGTTATCGGCATTGCTTTTTGCAGTAGATGTAAATTTTGCCAGGTAATCATCTGCAAAAAGGTAAAAAAAATGGTGTGCTGCATCAAAATAAATTTTACGCCCGGTAGGCTTTCTTTCGGGTAAGCCATCCTGCTGGGTATAAACAGTAATTTTTTTTGTACCTGTATTAAATTTTGAAAGCATACTGTTGCCTGCCAGCCAGATTGTATTATCAACCACGGGGCTGAAAGCCTGAAAGACTGTAGAAGGAAGGCCATCTTTTTCAGTATAGGAAATAAATTTTTTCTCTTTTATTTTATATTCCAGTAAGCCATTAAATGCATTGTGCATCCACAACGAACCATTGTTATCAGCGCTAAGCGTAAGTATATCATCATTAAATTTATTAGCCCCGCCATACACAGAAATCAAAGTATCAAATTGCTGTTTGGCATTACTCCACCGGGTAAGAGAATGGCCGCTTATCCACACATCGCCATACGAATCATAAACAATAGTTTTTACTTTATCAAAAGGCAGGGCTGGTTTTGTTTGCGAAGTAAAAACGGTAAATGCCCGGGTTGCAATATTATACCGAACTACAATGCCATTGAGGTAACTGCACATCCAGGCACTGCCATCTTCAAGTGCAGGTGCCAGAATACCATTAAAATTTTTTGACCAGGGATATTTTTTTTCATCAGGTAATTTTCCGTAGCGGTTTGTTTTTGTATCAAACCAAAGTATGCCGCCGTTTGTACCCAACCATAGTGTATCCGGGTGATACATCTGAATAGACAGGATTTCGTTATAGCTGTTATTGCCACCAAAAATATTTATTTGTTTTTGCGGCAGCATGGTTGCTTCATCTAATATCATTAACCCCTTAGATAAAGAATAACGGCCCGCATACAATTTATTTTTATAACTGTACATGCAATTAAAGCCACCGGTAAGGGTATCGCCTGGTAAGGATTTATATTGATAAGCATTTATAAAAGGAGTATTTAATTTTTGCTGCAGCAGGCCCATATTGGTACCTGCCCACAGCCGTTTATCTTTATCGGTAAAAAGGCAGGTAATTTTATATGCTGCAAGAAATTTTTTTCCATCACCGGTAATTTTTCCTGTAAGCCTGTTCAGGTGAAATAAATAAAAACCTTTGGTACCATCATTTACTGCAAACAAAGTATCGGTGAGCATTACTATTTTACTTTGCCAGCTTAACTGCTGGGCCGGTTTAAAAGGCAATGGCGAAAATACTTTTTTATTCAGGTGATGATTATAATAAACTATACTATCCTTTAGATGAAAAGCAAAAATAAATTCATTACTGTTTATTTGATATTTGGTTATCCATTTTTCACTTTCAGTTTCAGGGTGGCAAAAAGCTTTCCATTCATTATCATAAGTATTAACGTTGCGGAATATTTTTGTATCAGAATTATAATATGCCAATCCTTTTTCTTCATTATAAAAAAGATACTCCTTTGTATTGTTACTAAAAATTTCTCTGCCATAAAATATCCTTTGCCTGCCAATATCTTTTAAAGAATAAGCATCATGCCTGAAACTTATTTTTCCTTGGGTATCAAATATATAAAACCCCGACGCAGTAGATAATGCAAAAGAGCTGTCGGGTAGTAACACAGCATCCCATACATCATTAAGCTGTACTTTAAAGGCAGTGCTGTCAGCAATGAAATAATTTTTAACAGATAAGTTTACAGTATTCAGTAATTGAAATCCATTTCTGCCTACAATACCCAGTTGATGGTTCCCTGATTTTTTTATATTTCTTATTGTACCGGAAATTAATCCAAACCCGGGTGCAGCACTGTAAAAGTTTTTAAAAGCAGTACCATCAAACCGGTTAAGCCCTATGTCGGTACCGGCCCAAATATAACCCTGCTCATCCTGCTGTATGCAGGTAATGTAATTATCACTCAGGCCATCTTTTACCGTATAGTGTACAAAATCTTTTTCTTCATACTGTGCCTTTGCCGATGCAAAGAAAAAAAATGCCAGTAAAAAAAGGAAAGTCTTTTGCATATAATCAGTTCAGGTATAAGGCATCAAATTTTGATGAGGCTAAAGTTAAACCCATAATTCATAAAAAGAAAAACCGTAAACACAATTAAAGCCGCCTTTGGTGAAAACCCGGTTGAACCATTTTTTAGTAAGTAGTAATTTTTCATCAGCAATTTAATGTTGTTAATCTGAAAATGATTTTATGAAAAAAATATTCACCCTCTTTTATTTTTTATTTGCCTTTGCACATTTTTTATTTTCTCAAAACGTAGGCATTGGCACCACCACACCCAATGCAAGTGCCATGCTTGATGTGCAAAGCACCAGCAAAGGATTATTGCCACCCCGTATGACAACAATACAGCGGAATGCCATCAATGCCCCAACGCCCGGGCTTATCATATTTAATACCGATACTCAAAGCCTGGAGGTTTTTACGAATGCCGGCTGGTTTGCCATTAAGAAAACAAACTTTCCCATTGAAAAATTATTGGGCGGATTTAATTTTGAAGCTGATTGTAGTATTCAACAAACAACGGATGGCGGTTATGTTGTGGCAGGCTATTCCAACTCCTCGGTTAATGGCGATGTTACAGGCGTTAACCATGGAAGCAATGATTACTGGATTGTAAAATTAGATGCTTTGGGTGCCATTGTATGGAACAAATTATTGGGCGGAATTTCTTTTGAATTTGCTACAGGCATTCAACAAACAACGGATGGCGGTTATGTTGTGGCAGGCTATTCCCTATCCTCAGCCAATGGCGATGTTACAGGCGTTACCCATGGAAGCTATGATTACTGGATCGTAAAATTGGAAGCCACTGGAAACATTACCTGGAACAAATTATTGGGCGGAGGTTCTGAAGAACAGGTATCTGACATAAAGCAAACAATCGATGGAGGATATGTGGTGGCAGGCTATTCCCGGTCTTCGGCAAATGGCGATGTTACAGGCGTTAACCATGGAAGCGAGGATTACTGGATTGTAAAATTAGATGCTTTGGGTGCCATTGTATGGAACAAATTATTGGGCGGAACTGGTATTGAATATGCTACAGGCATTCAGCAAACTACTGATGGTGGGTATATCATTGCTGGGTATTCTAGTTCCTCAGCCAATGGCGATGTTACTGCAACCAATCATGGCGGTTTTGATGACTGGATTGTAAAGTTGGATGCCAATGGAAATATAGTATGGAATAAATTATTGGGAGGAAACCTTTGGGAGGTGGCAACTAGCATTCAACAAACTACGGATGGTGGCTATATCGTAGCAGGCTATTCTCAATCCTCAGCCAATGGCGATGTTACAGGCGTTAACCATGGAAGCTATGATTACTGGATCGTAAAATTGGACGCCACTGGAAACATTACCTGGAACAAATTATTGGGCGGAGCTTCTGAAGAACAGGTATCTGGCATAAAGCAAACAATCGATGGAGGATATGTGGTGGCAGGCTATTCCCTGTCTTCGGCAAATGGCGATGTTACAGTAGCCAATCATGGAAGCAGTGATTACTGGATTGTAAAATTAGATGCTGCCGGAAACATTTCCTGGAATAAATTATTGGGAGGAAGTAATGATGAGCTGAACCCAAAAATTCAATTAACAACCGAAGGAGGATATATTGTGGCAGGTCATTCTGCTTCTTCTGCCAGTGGCGATGTTAAGGGTATTAATCATGGTGGCAAAGATTACTGGATTGTGAAATTAGGTGCAGCCGGTAATATTATACAACAATAAAAATAATAGGATGAAAAGGATAAATTTCATTTTAGTTTTTTCTTTTTTCATTTTGCCTGTTAGCCTGTTTTGTCAAAACACAGGTATTGGAACTATTGTACCTCATGCCTCAGCACAATTGGATATTACCAGTAGTAATAAAGGCATGTTGCCGCCCCGCATAACGATTGTACAGCGGGATGCTATCAGCAGCCCGGCCCCTGGCCTTATGATTTTTAATACCGATGAACAATACCTCCAGATTTTTACAAGCATCGGCTGGCTTACTATAGAAAAAACAAATTTCCCCATTGAAAAATTATTGGGCGGAACTGCTCAGGAGCAATACCCTTTTATTCAAAAAACTGCAGATGGCGGTTATATTGTAGCAGGCCGTTCCAGCTCTTCTGCCAGCGGAGATGTTTCTGCGGTCAATCATGGGTTGGGAGATTATTGGATAGTTAAATTAGATGCTAACGGGATTATTGTTTGGGACAAACTTTTTGGGGGCAGCAATGATGAAGCGGCATTTAGCATTCAGCAAACCACCGACGGGGGATATA
>JANLQE010000324.1:0-4480 GCA_031367625.1 Bacteroidota bacterium | reverse complement strand
GATATCCTGACAGGTTATTATGCTGCATACTAAAAAGATTTAACGATTTTTCCGCACATTTGCATACCTGCATGACAGCACCCAACAACGATATAATCAAATCTATTTTCAATATCTCTCCCGGTAATTTTGAGCAGACCGCAATCAGGCTGTTCCGTTATCAATATGAGCATAATAATATTTATCGCCAATATTGTGACGCACTAAATATAAAAATGGAAAGCATTAATACTGTAGAGAAAATACCGTTTCTGCCTATCGGTTTTTTTAAAACAAAAAAAATTTGTACAACGGTATTTGATCCTGTAATAACTTTTGAAAGCAGCGGTACTACCGGCAGTATAAACAGCAGGCATTTTGTAAAAGATATTTCTGTTTATGCTGAAAGTTTTTTAAAAACTTTCAGCAGGTTTTATGGCAATATAAATGATTGGTGCATCATTGGCCTGCTTCCTTCTTATCTGGAAAGAAAAAATTCATCGCTGGTATATATGGTAAATGAGCTGGTAAAAAAATCCAATAACCCCAACAGCGGTTTTTATTTATACGATTTTAAAAAATTATATGATACCATTTTAGCCAATGAAAAAGAAAAACAGCCTACTTTTTTTATTGGCGTTACTTATGCCCTTCTTGATTTTGCAGCGCAAAATAAAATGGAATTAAAATTTACGACTGTAATGGAAACAGGCGGTATGAAAGGGCGCAGGGAAGAAATGAGCCGGGCAACTGTGCACCATCAGCTACAACAACAGTTAGGTATAGCCGAAGTACACTCTGAGTACGGGATGACAGAATTATTATCTCAGGCGTATTCATGCGGCACCGGAATATTTAGCTGCCCGCCCTGGATGAAAATACTGATAAGGGCAGAAGATGATCCTTTTGAAATTACTTCAGCAAAAAATATACATAAAGAATATGCTGCAGGTGCTGTAAATATTATTGATCTGGCTAATGTTTATAGTTGTGCCTTTATTGCAACGGATGATGTGGGGAAATTATACAAAAACGAAAATTTTGAAATCAACGGCAGGTTGAATAACAGTGATATGAGGGGTTGCGGTCTGATGATATTGTAAAAACAGATAGAACACTGATAAAACTTATTGGACTTATTATAATGATTTTTTTTGATGGATACACTGATTAAACGGATCTAACTGATGAAAACGGATTTTGGGTTTTATGATGAAACAAAATAGAACACTGATAAAACTTATTGGACTTATTGCAATGATTTTTTTTGATGGATTCACAGATTAAACGGAACTAACTGATGAAAACGGATTTTGAGTTTTATTATGAAACAAGATAGAACAGTGATAAAGCTGATTGGACTTATTATAATGATTTTTTTATGATGGATTCACAGACTAAACGGAACTAACTGATGAAAACGGATTTTGGGTTTTATGATGAAACAAGATAGAACACTGATAAAACTTTTTGGACTTATTATAATGATTTTTTTATGATGGATACACAGACTAAACGGAACTAACTGATGAAAACGGATTATAAGTATTATGATGATAATAATTTTAATGAGTTTTTAAAAATCAGTGTTAATCCATTATATCAAAATCTGCGTTCTATTTTATCTTCTGTTACTTTTTAAATATTTTTCTTCCAGTATTTTACTCATAGGTTTGTTATAAACTTTTCCCTCCAGCCAGGAAACGATGTCTAAGTAAGCAAATGATCTTGTTTCAAAACGGCTGTTTTCAAACTGTTTTATTTTATGCAAAAAAACTTCAAACCCGGGTTGTAATTTTCTTGCCGGAACGTAAAAAGAACTTTTCAAAAATTTAAACATTTCCTCTTCTATCACTGTCAGGTTCTCCATCCTGGCCATAAAACGATACACCGATTTTATCAGGTGTTCCATAATATCAATATTACCCAATTCGTAATGTGCCATCAAATGCAGCAGGCGGGCATAGCATTGCAGATCTGTCCGGAGATCTACATGGTCATTAATTATTTTTCGCAGGTAATCTATACAATTTGAGAAATTACCGGCGCCAAAATGCAGTATGGCAATTTTATAATTAAACACTAAAACCCTGTGCCTGTCTAAGTATAAAGCATATTCAGATAATTTATTTTCGATATCCTCCACTTTTAAAAGGCCTTCTGCAAAACTGCCCGTTATGATGTGCTTATTTAATGTGGCACTGGTTAAATATACAAATGCCTGTATGCGGTTATTATCATGCTGATGAGCAACAGGAGATGCACAAAATTTTTCAAAATGAATAAGTGTTTCATTAAATTTTTTATAATTTCTCAAATCAAAATGAGCGTTCATCAGGTTGTGCATTCCTTTGATATAATGGCCCGGTTCTACTTCTATCATGAATTGATGATCATCAAAAAGAGATACCCATTTTTGTGTGTAGCGATAGTACCTTAAAAAATCCTGCTGTATAAAGGCAAGCCAGGTATAGCTTTGATAAAGATATAGCCGCTCATAAAAACCCGTTTGCTTATCACTGCCGGCTGGAAGATGTTCATCAAAATATTTTTTTACACCGGCTTCCTCTTTTTCATTGCGGGCATGGCCATTTTTTATATACCAGCTATATAGCCGTAGTGCCAGGTTAGAAAGCCGGGTAATTATTCTTCTTTTTTCATTTACTTCATTAGCTTCTGCGGCCAGCCTCTCGGCCCTGTTTTCCATACTGCGGGTAATATGCAGGGTTTCTATTTTTTTTTCAAGCGATATCGCCTGAATTAAAAAACTATCCTGGTAATAATTAACGGCGAGTTCTTTTAATTTTTCTAAAATTTTAAGGCTTTGCAGATACAAGCCTTTGTTGTAAAGTATCCGTGCATAATCCAACTGTTCGTGCAACTGCATATCAATACTTTCTGTGCTCTTAATAATCCGCAGGCTTGCCAGTAGTTGCCTGTACAAATGAGCCTTGGTATTTGCCAGTTGAGGTTTTTTAATTGATTTTAGTTTTTTTAAAAGCAGCACTTCATCATAAATATTCAGTTTATCAAGGGCATCAAAAAGTTCAATTATTTTTAAATCCTGCATGGCAGAATTGCGCTTGATATATAATTTAAAATTCCGCTTTTCCGCTTTTTCCAGCGAGTGTATTAATTGAAATAATATGTCAGTTGTGCGGTTGGGCATCATTAAATTATAATCCTGAAACTCAATACTGTAAAGGGCTTAAGGTTTTAAAGCCATTTTCAGCATAATAAATTACAACAAAAGTTGTTTTAAGTATTACTATAGCTTGCTTTACTTTCGTTTTAGAAAAGAAGCAAAGATAAAAAATTCATATAGCAGGCAATCAAAAAAGGCGGGCAATCGAAAGGTTTGTATCGCATGATACGGAGGACAAGATAATAAAATAATATTACAGTAGCACACTGTTAAGAATTTTCATATGGCAAGCAATCGAAAGGTCGCTCCGTTTCTACGGAGGG
The DNA here is from genome assembly GCA_031367625.1 of Bacteroidota bacterium. Lineage (GTDB taxonomy): Bacteria > Bacteroidota > Bacteroidia > Chitinophagales > Chitinophagaceae > Ferruginibacter. The sequence continues at coordinate 1,033 of JANLQE010000324.1, read as the reverse complement.
GCCTATTTTTTTAGCTGTTAAAAAAGAATAAAATATTTTTTTAATTTCTTACCTAAACTGTTTTATTACCCCTTCTTCTGGATATTATTTTTTCAATTTCAACTGCAAAAAATACAATTGATGAAGCAGCACTTACTAAAATAAATTCATTTAATGTTAAAGCTTCGGTTTTAAAAATGGATTCTAAAAATGGAATATAGGTGATGGAAATCTGTAGCAGTAAAGCTAATACCACTGCGCCAATCAGTGGCTTATTTGAAAATATTCCGGCGGCAAAAAAAGATTGGTTCTCCGAACGGATGGCGAGTACATGCCCAAGCTGGCTAAGGCATAAAACATTAAAAACAATTGTTTGCCAATGCAACCCGTGGTTAATTGCCCACCCCTGCAACCCTAATGCAACACCAGCCATCAGCATACCTACCCATATCATGTGCAGGCCCCTGCCATTGGCAAACACACTTTGCTGTGGCGGCCGGGGCGGCCTGCTCATAATATCTTTTTCTGCTTTTTCATAAGATAATGCAATAGCCGGCAAACCATCAGATACTAAGTTTATCCATAAAATATGTATGGGTAAAAGTGCAACCGGTAAACCAAGGATTGGGCCAAGTAGTAAAGTCCACAATTCACCGGAGTTGGTGGTCATCATGTACTTTATAAACTTGAGGATGTTATCATAAATCCTTCTTCCTTCTTTTACGGCTTTTACAATGGTAGAGAAATTATCATCCAGTAAAATCATGTGGGCAGCTTCTTTAGAAACATCGGTACCGGTGATGCCCATTGCAATACCAATGTTTGCTCTTTTTAAAGAAGGGGCATCGTTCACCCCTTCTCCTGTCATAGCTACATAATGGCCTTTCTGTTGCAACGTTTTTACAATCTGCAGTTTTTGTTCAGGCGATACCCGTGCATACACTTTTATCTTTTCTACTTTAGATAGAAAGCTGTCTTCATCTAATGCTGCCAGTTGCTGCCCGGTTATTACTATATCTTTTTCGCTGCTTAAAATACCAATGCGCTGTGCAAT
>JANLQE010000317.1:0-2910 GCA_031367625.1 Bacteroidota bacterium | reverse complement strand
AGAGAGATTGAATTCTTTTTCGAATTCCATTATCAACTCAACCGTGTCGAGCGAGTCTGCACCCAAGTCTTGTGTAAAAGACGCGTTTGGTGTTACTTCTGACTCATCTACACCCAATTTGTCAACGATAATTCTCGTGACTTTTTCTGCAATACTTGCCATGATTCTTGTAAAGATTTTAATAAAAACGTGATTTTTTTCAATTAAAAAAGCGTAAAAACATCGTTTCTAACGATTTCGGCGGCAAAGGTAACATTCGCATTCGCTCTTTCTCCTATTTTCCCAAAACAATTTTTATTTAATCATCTTCATTGGTTCCGGTAGCTTTCGGAACTGCATTGTACATTTATTCTCTATTCATCAAAAATAAGCGGAACTAAAAACTATTTTAACAAATAAATAAGCAACTTCAATACTACATTAAAAATATATTTGGCGGGCTATCGTTTTTAAGCAGAGTACAAAAGTAAAACAAAGCAGGTAAAAACCTTTATTTTTGCCCGGGCTTGAAAAAAGCAGTGACTGTTTGAAAAAAGCTGCAGGTCGTGTTGCTGGATATTCTTAAGCCGATTGGCTGCCGGATAGAAGCGGCACCGCAGCGCAGCGGAGGTATAGCGGATAGCCGGAACTGAAGTTTAAGATTGGTAAAAAGTTTACAGCCCCAAACAATAATTATTAAATAAAAAAATATTATGGCTCAATTTGGAAAAGCATCCAGCAAAAAAGGAAAACCAAACTACACCGGTGCTATTATTGGCGTAGCGCTCGTGTTATTCTTATTTGGAATAGTTGGCTGGTTCTTTTTAAACCTTCGCAAAACCGGCGATTATTTTAAAGAAAGCATACAGGTGCATACCTACTTAAACCGGGACGATTCTAAAAAACAAATTGACAGCCTTACGGCATATATTTCTTCTATCCCTTATGTGAACAGGGTAGAACATGTAACCAAAGAAATGGCTCTGCAAAAATGGAATAATGAAAATGACAGTACCTGGAAAAAGTTTTTGAATAACAACCCTCTTCCTGAAAGCATTGATTTTTATGTAAAAGCAGATCACGTAGAGAAAGATAGTTTAAATCTACTTGCCGCTAATTTACAAACGGCTTATCCGGGCCTGATTTCTGAATTTCAATTTCCTACAGAAACCGTTACCAAGGTGAGTAATTATGTAAAAACTGCGGGCATCATTTTTTTAATTGCGGCTTTTATTCTTACTATTCTTGTGGTGTTTTCTATTGATAATACCATCAGGCTTGCCATGTACAGCAACCGTTTTTTAATAAAGACCATGCAAATGGTGGGTGCCACCCGTTGGTTTATTGCAAAACCCATTAACCAAAGGGCTTTAATAAATGGGCTGGTAGCGTCTTTGATTGCTATTGCCGCTATCTGGGGTTCGGTACTTTTAATAGAAAGATATATCCCAAATTTTAAATTACTGCATGATAATACGGGGCTGATATTACTGTTTCTTATCATCATTATTTTAGGCATTACTATTACCCTGATAAGTACGCACCGCTCTGTAATAAAATACCTGCGTATGAAACTGGATGACCTGTATTAGGTTTGAAGAAGTTTAAAAGGTTCAAGAGGTTTAAGAACTTCATCAACCTTTGGAACCTTTGAAACATTACTTTATATTGCAGCCTTAATTAATTTTTATGATAAAAAACAAAAAAGAAACCACTACAAAAAACACGCTTTTTGATAAAGAAAATTTTAAGTGGATGCTGATTGGGCTGGGCGTAATTGTACTTGGTTTTTTATTAATGGCCGGTGGCAAAAGCGCCAATCCTGCTGTGTTTGATGATGCAGAGGTTTACAGCTTCAGGCGTATTACGCTGGCACCTTTTCTTATTGTTGCTGGTTTTGTAATTGAGATTTTTGCGATTATGAAAAAGAGTAAAAGCGCTTAAAATATTCCTTAAATATGTTATACCGGTTTGACGATTTGAATAAACTTATTCAGGTTTGCAACCCGGTTTTTAATTATCTATAAACCGCTTACCAATGGATTTTATTCAAAGTATTATTATAGCCATCGTAGAAGGATTAACAGAATTTATACCCGTATCTTCTACCGGCCACATGATTATTGCAGAAAAATTATTGAACGTTCCTGATAACGGTTTTACAAAAGTGTTTACAGTTGCTATACAACTGGGAGCAATACTTGCTGTGGTGGTATTGTACTGGAAAAAATTCTTTGATTTTAAAAACTGGCAGTTCTATTTAAAATTAATTGCCGGTGTAATACCTGCTTTAATACTTGGCTTTTTATTCGCAAAAAAAATTGATGCATTGCTGGAAAGCACAACCACAGTTGCCATTGCACTTTTTGTGGGAGGCATTATTTTATTATTTGTTGATAAATTATTTACCCGTCCACGCATACAATCGGAGAAGCAGGTTTCTTTTATCAATGCATTTATAATCGGTATCTGGCAATGCCTTGCCATGGTGCCTGGGGTAAGCCGCAGTGCGGCCTCTATTATTGGAGGTATGCAGCAAAAGCTTACGAGGAGTGCGGCGGCAGAATTTTCTTTTTTTCTGGCCGTGCCTACTATGCTTGCGGCCACGGGATACAAACTGTATAAATATTATAAAGAAGCCGGCGGGTTTTCCGGGGAGGAATTAAAATTGCTGGGCATGGGCAACCTGGTGGCATTTGTGGTAGCTATGCTGGCCATAAAATTCTTTATAGGCTTTTTAAAAAAGCACGGCTTCCGTATCTGGGGCATTTACCGGATAGTATTAGGGCTTATTTTATTTGCACTGATTTACACCGGGCATATAAAGGGTTAGAAAGGTTTAAGAGGTTTAAAAGGTTTAAAAGGTATAAAGTGAATTCGTGTAATTTTTTTTAATTCATGTAATTTGATTTATTGTTAATCTGATTTGTA
>JANLQE010000269.1:0-2050 GCA_031367625.1 Bacteroidota bacterium | reverse complement strand
GTAAATATTCGTTTACAACATCTGAAAAAGGAAATCATCTATTGCAGGCAACAAATTCAGGCTATAACATATATCAAAAAAATATTTTAATTGGGACTGATAATTTAGAAATAAACATATCAATAAAAGAATTGATAACAGAATTAAATGCTGTTACTATCACTGCCGGTTCATTTGAAGCGAGCGATAAAAAAAAGGGAACAGTTCTTACAGATCTTGATATAGTTACTACGGCGGGATCAAACGGCGATATTACCGGTGCCTTAAAAACCCTGCCGGGAACACAGCAGGTAGGCGAAAGTGAAGGGTTGTTTGTAAGAGGAGGCACTGCTACTGAAAGCAAAATATTTATAGATGGTAATGTGGTAAATAATTTCTTTTACAGCAGTTTGCCAGGCATTGCTACAAGAGGCAGATTTAATCCTTTTCTTTTTAAAGGCACGGTGTTTAGCTCCGGCGGGTATTCTGCTTTGTACGGCCAGGCACTTTCTGCTGCTTTAATTTTAGAGAGTAAAGATTTACCGGAGAGAACTGAAGCCGACTTATCTTTTTCTGTAATCGGCGGCGGCGGTGGCATACAAAAACTGGCTAAAGATAAAAAATCATCCTGGGGAGTTTCTTATAATTACACCAACCTGGCACTCGCATTTGCAGTGATAAAACAAAAACAGGATTTTTTTACCACACCATTGTATCACCAGGGGGATGCTAATTTCCGTATTAAAACAAAAACAGGCGGTTTTATAAAATACTACGGCTACGCAAGCTGGAACAGAGTAGGTTTTAAAAGTGCTGATATAGATTCCAATACTTTAAAAAATGCCTTTACATTGGAAAACCTTAACATGTATCAGAATATTAACTGGAAAGAAAATATAGGTAATGGCTGGAAATCCAATATAGGTTTTAGTTATAGCACAAACAGAGATGATATAGAAAATGAATTGCAGAATGAAGCAAATACAAAACAGGTTATTACCAATCCCATGGGGTATGCATTTAAAAATTTTATGCTCAAAAACAGGGCACAATATGCACAGGCAAGAGTAGTTTTTGAAAAACGGCTGAACGGCTTAAACGCAGTACGTTTTGGGGCAGATCATTTTTACAGTAATGAAAAAACAGTATATACTTTATACAATGGCAATCAATATACCGATGTAGTAAAAGATAATTTATCTGCAGCATTTGCAGAAGCTGATTTTTATATCACCAAAGATATAGCTGCAAAACTTGGCAGCAGGCTGGAATATTCGACCCTGATGAAAAAATGGAATATTGCTCCACGTATTTCTTTAGCTTATAAATTTAAAGATAACAGCCAGGCATCATTCGCTTACGGAATTTTTTATCAAAACCCGGAAAGAAAATATTTGCCTGCGGTAAGCACTCAACTGAATTATGCCAAGGCCACTCACTATATATTGCAATATCAGCGGCTGAATAACCAACGTACTTTTAGAACGGAATTATTTTATAAAAAATATGATGATTTATTTAAAACAGCGCCGGATAATAACGGCAGAGAAGTAGCAGCCAATAATAATGGAAATGGATTTGCAAAAGGAATTGAATTTTTTTGGAGAGATAAAAAATCATTGAAGAATGTAGATTACTGGATCTCTTATTCTTACCTGGATACCAAAAGAGATTACCTTAATTTCCCTTTTTCTATAACGCCAAATTTTGCTGCAAAACACACGGCTTCATTGGTAATGAAAAAATTTGTATTGCCCTGGAAAACCGGGTTTAACGCCAGTTATAATTTTGCCAGTGGCAGGCCGTATTATAATTTGAAATATGACAATAATCAGAATAAATATATTGTGGCAGATGAAGGAAAAACAATTAATTATAACAGCCTTAGTTTTAGTTTAAACTATTTACCTAACCTGGGAAATACAAAAAAGAAAACCTTTTCTGTATGGGTGCTTTCGCTAACTAATGTGCTGGGCCAAACCCAGGTGTATGGCTATAATTATGCAACAATTGCTAACCGTAAAGAAGCCATTACACCCACGTCTAAAAGGTTTCTTTATATCGGGTGTTT
>JANLQE010000127.1:0-11106 GCA_031367625.1 Bacteroidota bacterium | reverse complement strand
TTTTTTCATAATCAGTACAGTGCATTTTTACCATTTCCGGCGGGGTGGCACCATGCGGCACAAAACAATTTTCTTTTAGAATATCAATATGGTTAAATAAATTTTCATCCATAAAACGGCGGTAACTCTGCAATGCATCGGGCTGCAAAGAATAATATTCATCCAGGTTAAAGGTTACCACATTTTTAAAACTTAATTCTTTTTTTTGGTACAGGCGTATTAGTGCTTCATACACTTTTTTAGGTGTGGCTCCTGTTGCCAAACCCAGTACAGTTGTTTGCCCGTTGCGCTGTTTTTGTTTTATCAGTGCCGCTATTTCGTTTGCAGCAGCATTACATGCTTCATCTGCAGTTGCGTAAATAGTAGTATCAATTTTTTCAAATGATACCAGTTTATGAGGTGTTAAAATTTCTGTTACCATATTTATTATTGTTAACTGAATATTTTGCTGCTTAAATACAATCATGGCAATGTTCCTTTCATTCTATCCGCATTGAGCATCTCTGTAATCCATTTTTTCAATAATTCCGGTATAGAAATACCAGAATTGTGGTTTCAATTCCGATTGCTTGCTTTATCTATTTGATTAAATATCTGATAGACTTTGCGGTAGCAAACATGTTCTAAATGCATTAAAGGTATTTTTGTTTTTTCAACGGTATTTACTATATCTCTGCAATCCTGCAACCTGATGGCACCACAAGGCTACGAAGTAACACTGCAATAATTCCAATTCTTACTTTGGATATTTTTTCTGCTGCAAAATTTTTTAAAGGCGATTGCAGTAGAGTAATTTCTGCACCTGCAGCAGTTGTTTGGTTTAAAAAATTCCGGCGGTCGTATTTAAATGCCATACAATTATTTTTTAATCAAACTTATATAAAAATTATACAATTAATAAGCGCAAACGTTTGCCAATTCTACATTTAATATAAATGCTTAATGTAAACCCCTTATCCAATTACCAGAAAAATAGCCCTAAAATTCAGCACCCTGCAATTTTGGTAGTTTTTATTTCATCTGCTATTATTACCTTAAGCATATTAACTATTATATCCTATAACAAATAGTATTTGTATTTTTCCAATTCCTCGTAAAAAAAAATTCTATGCAGCACTGGAGCGTTTAGCGAGAACGTTACCATACTTTAATATGTATTTTTTGTGGCAGGAAGTATATTTTTGCAATTGCACATTATTTTAAACAGCAAAAATGTGTTGTATAAATATTTTGAAAATTCAGCTATAATGTTATATAAAATGATTGGTTATTTTATATAGATCAGTTCGCAAAAAAAATAAATATTTATTTATGAATTAAAAATTTTCAGACCGCCGATTTGTGCACATGTAAATTCACCTGATTATCTATCACAGCATTTATAAAAAAAATTGGAAGAAAATTATGCTATCCTTAAAAATACTGTTCTGGAATTATCTCAATTTTACCTGCCTTTAAATAATTAAATCAATAAAAAAGTTATCATCCTTTTAAAATCAATAATAATGAAAAAGAACAGAAGGGAATTTTTAAAACTCAGCAGCCTGGCGGGAATGGCTCTGGCTGTTACCGGAATATCGAAAGGTAATGCTGCTGAACCCATAGAAAATAATCTGGATCAGCTCAGCAGGAAACTTGCCGGCTCACATACGCAACGATTCAATATGTGTGGCTATGCTGCTCCCAAATTAGATATTGTAAGGGTAGGTTTTATAGGGTTAGGCCATCGGGGGCCAACCCATCTTGTACATGCCAGTAAATTAGAGGGAGTAGAAATAAAAGCCTTATGTGATTTACGGCCTGAAAAAATAAATGCAGCAAAAAAATTAATTGCAAATACTTTACACAATCCTGACATTTATACCGGCAAGGAAGATGAATGGAAAAAATTATGCGAACGAAAAGATATTGACCTGATATATATTGCTACCCAATGGGGTTTGCACACCCCTATGGCTTTATACGCTATGAAGCACGGAAAACATGTAGCCATTGAAGTTCCGGCTGCTACAACCCTTGAAGAATGCTGGCAATTGGTGAAAACCTCTGAGAGTACACGCAAACATTGCATGATGCTGGAAAACTGCTGCTACGACTTCTTTGAACTGCTTACGCTGAACATGGCCCGGCAGGGATTTTTTGGAGAGATCATTCATGGAGAAGGTGCCTATATCCATGATTTGATAGACCTGAATTTTTCTAAAGAATACTATTATGATATGTGGCGGCTAAAGGAGAATATGCGGAATGGTAATTTATATCCCACACATGGTTTAGGCCCTATTTGCCAAATCATGGATATAAACAGAGGTGATAAAATGGATTATCTCACGTCAGTTTCCACTAATGATTTTATGATGGGGGAAAAGGCAAAAGAGCTTGCTGCAAAAGATAACTTTTATAAACCTTATGCCAACAAGAGGTATTGTGGCAATATGAATACAACCACTATCCGTACCAATAAAGGCCGCACTATAATGTTGCAGCATGATGTAACATCGCCACGTCCGTATTCACGGATACATTTGGTGAGCGGAACGAAAGCCTGTGCGCAAAAATATCTTTTTCCCGAACGCATTTCTGTATCTGCTGCACATGATGAATGGCTGTCAGCAGAAGAATATAAAAAGCTGGAAGAAAAGTTTGCGCCCCCAATTGTGAAAAAATTAGGGGATATGGCTAAGGAGATTGGAGGTCATGGCGGAATGGATTTTTTAATGAACTGGCGCTTGATTGACTGTCTTCGTAATGCATTGCCACTTGACCAGGATGTGTATGATGCTGCACTTTGGAGTTCAATCGCTCCATTAAGTGAGTGGTCGGTAGCCCACCGGTCAAACTCTATTGATGTACCCGATTTTACTTTCGGTTCATGGAAAAGCAATCAGCCGGTGGATATATTGCTCGAAAAAGGCGGTACAACCCAGGTAAAACTATAATAGCAATAACCCAGGTAGCTAATTTCTTCTATACTTTTTTAACAAACCCGGTCAGTTACTATTATGCTGTTGTTAGATATTTTTTATATTTACCCGGAAGTTTTAAAATTATGTTTACACTTTCACCATCCCGGCGATGAATAATTACTTCACAAATAAAAAGTGAATAGCTTTCATCATGCTTATTAATAACAACTTTTATCAGCCGGTTTTACAAATCTGTTTATCAATTCATTTCTTCTTTTCAGCTTTCAATTTTCTATATTTTTAGGTATCCTTCTGTGGTAACGTTCTCGACAACGTTCTCGCTAATTAATCCGGCAATTTCCTGTTGCAGACAATAAGATGTTGTTACCTTACTCATTAATTATATGGATTTAATTACTGGCTCAATGTTGTTATCTTTTTATTTTCAGTAATTTTTTTTACATAAATCTAATTTACCAAATGATTGATAACAATAAAATATTTCAATTTTTAATTACCATTTTTTAACTACTCTTAAATTTTATTTAAGCTTATGAAAAGATTAATTCAAAGCTGCATGCTGCTCATCATGCTTATGGTGGTGAACCAGAATTATGCACAAGTTCGTACCGTAACCGGTACAGTAATTTCAAATGAAGACCGCCGGCCTGTTTCCGGTGTAAGTGTATTAGTGCAAGGCACTTCCATTGGAACATCAACAAATGCCAATGGAAGGTTTTCAATCAATGCACCCACTGGTCAGGTTCTGGTTATCTCCTCTGTAGGCTACCAGCAAAAAGAAGTAACTCCCGGCAATGATAATAACCTAATTATCGGGCTTGATTTATCACCCGATAACCTGAAGGCCGTGGTAGTAATTGGCTATGGTACTGCCCGAAAAAAACAGATGGTGGGTTCTGCAAGTATTGTTTCCACTAAAGATGCAGGGGCTAATACCGCTACAAACCCCGCTCAATTATTAATTGGTAAAGCTTCCGGCGTTCAGGTGCTCAATTCAAATGGGGTACCGGGTTCCAGTTCTCAAATTATTATAAGAGGTACGGGTTCATTTACAAGTGTTGACCCACTTTATGTAATTGATGGCATACAGGCGAGTGTAAATATTTTCAATAGCCTTACTGCCCAGGATATTGAAAATATAACAATCCTGAAAGATGCATCATCTACCGCTATTTATGGTGCAGCAGCGGCAAACGGAGTTGTTATTGTAACCACAAAAAAAATCAAAAGTGGTACTCCAAGAATAACTGTAACATCTCAGTTTGGCACATCACAGGCCTGGAGACTTTTGGATCTTTTAAAAGCAAAGGATTATGTTGACCTTATGAAAGATTATGCAATTACCAAAGGGGTTCCCTTGCCTGCTAAACTTAACACGCCTGCGGCTAATGTAGATGTAACCGACTGGCAAAGAGAAATATTTCGCAGTGCTTCATCTTCAGAAAATAATGTAAATATTAATGGGGGAAGTGATAAGGTGTTCTATAATTTATCGCTGGGCTATATAACACAACAGTCAATTGTGAAAGATTACGAGTATAAAAAAATTAATGCACGATTTTCATTAGATGAAACCTTTGGGCGTTTTCATTTTGGACAAAGTTTAACTATCCGCCACTCCAAATCAACGGGTCAGAATATAGGTCTCTTCTTTGAAGGGGTAACAACCTATCCAACTTATCAGCCAATTTATGATTCAACTGTTCTGGGAGGCTACTCTATTGTTTCTAACCGTGATGATTTAGCCAGTGCCCGCAACCCTCTGCAGGTATTGGCTATGTTTAGTCAAAAAAATAATGAATACGTATTATATCCACAATTATTTGGTGAGGTAAGTATCATTAAAGGATTAACATTGCGGTCACAAATTGCTGCAACTTATGGTGGTGGCTCAAGGAGTTCTTTCCAAAAAGCCCATACTGTTTCAAATTTTTTAAGCCGTCAGCGTCAGTCAACTTTAGGCTTAAATAATTATTTTACTTATACGCTTGAAAATTATTTGTCTTATAACAAAGTGATTGGGAAACACAATATTTCAGCAACTGTTGGTACCAGTTATATTGATGCCGGTTACGCTAACAATCTTTTTGAAACAGGCAGCAATATAGCAAACGATAATATTCAAAACACAAATGTAGCGTTAACGAGAACCATTGGTACATCAACTGAAGGTTATGGAACACTGGAAGGAAGAACCAAATCCAATTATGCCAGGTTAATTTATTCCTTCAATGACAGGTATGTATTATCCGGAAGTATCCGTCGTGACGGGTCATCAAATTTTGGCCGGAATTTTAGATATGGTAATTTTCCCGGAGCAGGTTTTGCCTGGAATTTTAGTGAAGAAAATTTTGTAAAACAAAGCCTTCCTTTTATCAGCGATGGTAAACTCCGTATAGGCTGGGGCCGTACCGGCAACAACAAATTTCGTCTGGGTTTAACAGATGTATTTGCTTATAGCGGCACACCAGCCGGCTCCCTGGTTTATTCATTTGGTACTGCCGAAGGTTATGTTCCCGGAACTACTGTCAGCACTATCTCCAATCCATTTTTAAGATGGGAACAAACAGACCAGACCGATGCCGGTATTGACCTTGGATTTTTAAACAACCGGTTAACATTAACCATAGATTGGTACAACAGGAAAAGCAGCGGATTACTTGTAAAAGTACCATTACCCTCCAGTACCGGTATATTGGGTGTTGGCAGATTGGGAAATCCCAATGTTTTAACAAATGCGGCTGATGCTCAAAATAAGGGGATAGAACTATCGTTAGGGTATCGCAGTAATTCAAAAGGAAATTTTAATTACAATATAAATGTAAATGGCTCCTATAATAAAAATACAACCCTTTCTTTGAGTAGCGGAACACAAGTGCCCATAAAAGACGGTAGTATTCTTCAGGCAGGCAGCATAACTATCACCCAACAAGGTTCTCCAATAGGGTCTTTTTATGGATTTAGAGTTGACCATGTTGCAAGGGACCAGGCTGAAATTGATGCTTTAAATACTGCAGCAAGTACAAAAACCGGCGTTGCAAATACCAAATACCAGAGTGGCTTGGTACAGGGGGATTTTATTTATAAAGACCTTAACGGTGATGGAGTGGTGAATAGTAAAGACCAGGAAATTCTGGGAAACCCTCTTCCGAAATATATGTATGGTGTAAACATTGGAGCAAATTACAAGAAATTCGATTTCAACCTGGTAGCTTCTGGTCTTGCAGGATTAAAACTAATTAATTCTACAAAATATTATACAGAAATGATTTTAGAAGCCCACAATGCAACAACAGCTATTTTAAATCGCTGGAGAAAACCCGGTGATGTGGCTGCGTTGCCAAGAGCAGGGCAAAATGCTTCAAACTTAAGGGCATCTGATTTCTATATAGAGGATGGTTCGTACTTGCGTTTGAGAAATATAACATTGGGCTATACTTTTTCTAAATCAACATTGCAAAGTTTCAGCCGTAATGTATTCAGCAGTGTAAGGATATATGTAGCTGCACAAAACCTCTTTACTATAACCCATTATACAGGATATGATCCTGAAATAAGCACGCAAAGCAGTGGCGACGGAGATGCATTTATATTCCGTCGCGGAATTGACAACGGGCAATTACCTCAGCCAAGAACCTTTTTAGCAGGTATTCAACTCCAATTTTAATTTTAAAAAACTACAGCAATTATGAAAAAGATTATAAAATATTCGATGGTAATACTGGTTGTCATAAATATAGGAAGTTGCAAAAAATCTCTTGAATTAAAAAACCCAAATGCTTATACATTTGATACCTATTTTACTAACGATGCAGCAATAAATCAGGCAGTTATTGCCACTTATGCTCCTCTTCTGCACATTGGCATGTGGGCAAGGGAATACTACTTTATTTATGATTTAATTGGATGGGATGCAAAACCTGATGCGCCATTGCAGGGTGATCTTTTACAGCTTTCTCAAATGAACTTTGAGCCAAGCCATTTTTATCTTTCTGAGCAGTGGAAAACCCTTTACCGGATGATTTACAGGACTAATGTTGTAATTGACCGGACAACTATATGGCAACCTGCAAATAATGTAGAAAGAATAAACAAAGTACAATACATTGCTGAGGCTAAATTTTTGCGTGCCTATGCTTATTTTAACCTGGTTAATGCCTGGGGAAGAGTACCACTGCATACCAGTTATCAGGAAACTACAGACAATAAATTTCCATCCCGTGCCTCAGTAACAGAAATATGGGCATTTATAGAACAGGACCTGAAAGATGCCGAAACAGGTTTACCTGTACAATATCCATCGCAATGGTTAGGCAGGGTCACTAAAGGTGCAGCTGTTGCCTTATTGGGTAAATCATATTTATATCAAAAAAAATGGGCAGCGGCGCAGGCAACACTTACTAAGTTAACTATCGCTCCTTTCACATATACTTTAGCTGATAATTATAATGATCTGTTCAGCCAGACAAACCAAACTAACCCCGAAACCATTTTTCAGGTAATGAATAAAAAGTGGCAAGAAGGTGATCGTGAGGATTATTTTGAAGATTCCCAGGAAAGAGGAGCTTTCGGATTGGGAACCCATAGTGCCAGGGCGCAGGAATATGGATTTAATGATTGGGCCAATGTTTTTGTACCTAATTCCTTAGTTCAAATATTTACATATCCAAACCCTGTAACAAACATCCCCGGATATATTGACCCAAGAGCTAAATATACTTTTTATGGAGATGTAGCAAGCGGAGGGCAAACGGATTATTGCCAGAAATGTGCAACCGGTATAATTTCCTATCCATTTTCCACCAGAGGCTATCGTTGGTTGAAATACGAATATTATGATGAGCAACCGCAACTGGAAGACACGAAAAGTGGTATAAATGGCCAGGTAATTCGTTATGCAGATGTATTATTAATGCTTGCAGAAACTTATATTCAACAAGGGAACACAGGCTCTGCACCATTAAATTTAATAAACCAGGTTAGAAGCAGGCTTAGTGTAAATGCGGTAGCTTACCCCAGCCTTGGCAGTCAGGCTGCTGCGTTTGAAATTCTGAAAAGAGAAAGACGCCTTGAACTTAGTGGAGAACAGGTTCGCTTTTTCGATTTAATCCGTTGGGGTATAGCAAAGCAAACAATTAATGCAGAAAGAACAAGCGAGGGAGAAACACATCTTTTTCAGGATAAAAATCTTCTTTTTCCAATACCACAATATGAAAAAGATACAAACCCAAATGTTGCTAAGGACATTAAAGATGACTGGAATTAAATAAAAATTTTCTATCCAGCAATCAATCGTTAGTACCATCCTGTTTTTACAGGATGGTCTTTTTTTTGAGAATATCAGGAAGTATATTATACCAAACTGAATTTCATTTTAAGCTAAAGTGCGGCGGCTGAAATTCAAGCAAAGCCTTTGTGCGGTTGGATTTTGGTAAATACCGGTTGGACTAACTATAAAATCCAATCGGTATTGTAAGTGCCGCAGGCAGGGTTTTGTCACCGTAGCATTCTTCTTTTTATAAAACTAATTTTATACTATTTCTTATCCGGCATTCAGGTTGATATAACGGTAACTTTCCCGATAACGTTCCCGCTGTTTTATTCATCAATTCCCCATACCATACAATAAGGTATTGGTATATTAGCTTATTAAATAAATGAAAATATCTTTTCTCCTTTATAAAAAATACAAGATTATTTTATTAATAAATAAAAAGTTGAAAAATGATAATCAGATGGAAATAAAATTCAATAAAATATCAATTAATCTTTTAACCAAGCCAATACTTTCTAATGGTTTTTTACTGGCTTGCGCAATCTGTTTAATTATTATTATCAATTTCTCATGCCGGCTTGGTAAACCAATTGTATCAAACCCGGCTACGCTCAATAACAATCAGGATTCAGTTAGAAAAAAATTAAAGTATATCAATACTTCTTTTGAAAATGCTTCCCAGCTTGACTGGGAAGTTGATTCGTCCGGCATTATTAACCTGAGTTTGATTTACGATCATGAACGGTCTTCATCAAACCGTGCTGCTGGTCACTGGTACTTTCAAATACAGGCAGAACCTGGTTGTGATTTGACACTGATTTTAAAAAACTTCGATAATATATGGAATGGGAGGAGAGACATTCCTGTATCAGATTCAACAAACTGTCTTATCTCCGAAGACGGAATAAACTGGGCTGCTATTCCTACTGATTTCATAACCGGGTATCGCCTCAAATTTCAGGTACACATGAAAAGCGATAAGCTTTATGTAGCAAGTGTTGAACCCTATACATTAAGTGATCTTGAAAAACTTAAAGCAGAAATCAGCCCGAACCCACTTGTTGCAATAAGTACAATTGGTAAAACGGTTGAAGGCCGGGCAATAGAAATAATACGTGTGGGTAATACGGATGCACCTTACAGCATTTTCATAAGGGCCCGTGCCCATTCATGGGAACCGGGCGGCAACTGGGTATTGCAGGGTTTAATCCGGAGCCTTCTTCAAAATGACGGAGCCACTTATCTTAAAAAATATTGTATTTATATAATGCCTTTGGCTAATAAAGACGGGGTAGCTCACGGAAGATCCCGTTTTAATAGTTTGGGAAAAGATCTTAACCGCAACTGGGATCAAGAGGCGGATTCAAATTATTCACCCGAAAATTATGCTTTGGAAACATGGCTGAAAGACATGATAAGAAAAGGAAAAAAACCTGATTTGGCAATTGATCTTCATAACGACAGCGAGGGGAATCTTCATCTCAGCCGCCCAAATATTAATTTAACAAGATATCTCGAAAATATGAAACGGTTCGAAACCCTGCTTTATAAATATACCTGGTTTACCGAAGGAGCCAAAGCTGCTGAATTTAGAAACCCTGGATCTTTTGGTGAAGGGTTATTAGAACGATACGGAATTGATGCCTTTGTTTACGAACTAAACTATGAGTGGATAGCAGGATTAAAAAAACAGCCTTTTGGTAAAGATTGGGAACTATTGGGAAAACAATTGAGAGATGTATTCTTTGATTATTTTAATAAATAAAAATTAATTTTCTGTATCCGGATTTAATATAGCCCGACTCTAAAAAATTACTAATTATGAGCATTAAAAAAAACAAATAAAAACTAACTTATGATAAATGAAATTGTAAAAAAAATACTGGCCAGTTTGTTTTGCGCTTGTATTATTAATGTTGCTTTGGCACAGAATGCAGGAAAAGTTATTGAACAAATTATTATCAAAAGCACTATTTTAAAGAAAGACGTTAAATACGCTGTTTACCTTCCACCAGGTTATACTACTTCAGACAGAGACTATCCGGTTGTTTACCTTCTTCATGGTTATTCTGATGATCATACCGGTTGGATTCAATTTGGAGAAATACAACATTATACTGATAAAGGAATTTCAGAAGGTATTATTACACCTATGATTATTATAATGCCAAACGGCGATTCAAGCTGGTATATTAATTCTTACGATGGCAGGGAAAATTATGAAGATTTTTTTATTAAGGAATTTATCCCTTCCATTGAAAAATTATACCGCATAAAATCCCAAAAAAGGTACAGAGGTATTGCCGGTCTTTCTATGGGAGGATATGGGACCTTAATTTATTCTATAAAATATCCTGAATTGTTTACAGCAGCAGCAGCTTTAAGTGCCGCTGTGTTTGATGATGATGCTATCGCTGCAATGCCTGATGATGTATGGGTACAAAGGTCGTTTCCCCGTTTATTTGGAAGTGGTTTAAAAGGTAAACAACGGTTAACAAAAAACTGGTACAACAATTCTATTCTTAAAATAGTGGAAACCAAATCTGAGGATGACTTAAATAAAGTACGCTACTGGATTGATTGTGGTGATGATGATTTTCTTACAAAAGGAAACTGTCTCCTTCATATTGCATTGACCGAAAAAAATGTTCAGCATGAATTCAGGGTTCGGGACGGTGTTCATTCATGGTCATATTGGCGAAACGGTATCACTGATGCATTGCAGTTTATCGGGCAGAGTTTTCATCAGGAATAATTAAACATTAATAAGCCAATAATAATCAAACCGGTAATGTCCAATTCAAAATTAAATAAGTGGGAAAAAGAAAATTAAATTGATAAAACAAAATCTGCGTTACCTGATAAATTTGCCCAATTAAATCAGGAGTTGGGTTTACCTGCCCG
>JANLQE010000182.1:0-14451 GCA_031367625.1 Bacteroidota bacterium | reverse complement strand
TAAACGGCACTGTTGTTCCCGCAGAGGAAGTGCCGGAGTTTATATTAAGTGTTGCGCCTGTGGCCTGTGCACCGGTGCCTTTAACACTGGTTAGCGGAACAGCAATGTTTACGGGTATTGCAATACTGCCATTGTGGATGTGCATCACCATCACCGTATCTTTTATAGTATTTTGCAACGTAATATTTACATTAAAAGAGTGGTCGGCATTTTCTGCAATAATTGCTTTGCCATTGATAGTATTTCCTGCTGTTGGGGTCAATGTAATTTCTTTGGTTCTCAATGTTGCGGTAGTAGCTGCTACATCTTTCTTTTCGCAGGAAGAAAAAGAAACAGAAAAAATAAAAGCTAAAAAAATTGCAAGCATTGCAAAACCAATAAGATTAAATGTTTTTAAACCGATTGTTTTCATGATTATAATTTTATTTTTTAAATTGATGATTTAAAGAATACCCCAGAACCTGTGTAGAATTATTTAACAGACTTCTTTATTAAATAGTAGTAGATGGCTGAATATTTGGTTGGGTGTAACGGAATATATTTTTAAATTCTCCCAAAAAAATAAATTCATTTAATTGATGTACTTCTTTGTGCCGGTATTGATCATTACTGGTGGAAATTAAAACAGGAAGGAAAATAATTAATGAAATATTTTCTTTTATCAAAACAGGTAAGGCCTCTTTTAAAGAGTAACTGTACATTTCATTTAAAGCAATCAAAAACGATTTTGGAGGGAGTGTTTTTTTATGGTTTACATACGCTTCCAGGTCATAAAAAAAAATTAGCTCATAGTCATTCTCACTAAGTTTCTTTGCATCTTCTTCCAAAACGGCAGACATTATAACTGAGATTGTATGTGTTCTTAAATCCAGTTTATAATACATTAAGGTTTGGCTATCTTCTGGCTTTTCCTTAAAAGGCAAAAACCTGAGAATTAGTATCAATAAAACGAAACCAATTAATAATGAAATGTATATAACAGCATAATCAGACATAATCTTATAATCCAATTTTTAAACCGACTGCAAAGCCAAAAGACATTGGGTATGATTTTACAGGAGCATCTTTATTAATGGAGTTTAACGCAAACCGCAGGGTAGGTTCAAAAGTGAACGCTGTTTTTTTCGTCAGGTTATAATCAACACCAACACCAGCTAATCCACTGAAGTAAACTTTTTTCAGGCCTTCTATATTATTAATAACCTCTGTTTCATTATTAAAACCTTTTTCTACTGTTGTTTCTAACCTGGCTTTTCTTAAAATATTTGCAGCTATTCCTGCCATAGTATTTACTTTAAATTTACCCTTAATAATACTATAATTAACGGCTAATGGAATGCCGGCATATTTCAATGAATGCGTGGAAGTAAAAGCATACAAACTATCTCCAGCTACAGGATTGGCACTGAATGAAGGCAATACATAGCCGTAGCCGGAAGAAGTGTTTATACGGTACTTAACACTGCCTGTATTATCCTGTTTGGCATAAATTGTTTTGGGGTCTAAAGTAATATTAATATTAGACAAAGTAAACCCAGATTGGAGGCTCCAATGTTTATTTATTTTGTAATCAACTAATACACCGAAAGTAGATGAAAACCCGTGGTTTTCTTCTTTCTCTAATTCGGCGGCATTGTCTGACTGGTTGGCAACCTTATCATCCTGTAAACGATACCAGGCAATATCCGGAGAGAAGAATGGGGTAACAGAAAACACGGCTGGCTTTCCCTGTTTGTTCTTTACCGTCTTTGCAACTGTATTAGTACTTCTTGTATCAGATACTTTTGTTTTAACTGCAGTAATTGGTTCAAGTATTTTTTTTGTATCATTTGAATCTTTCAATTGCAATTTTATATTTTCAATTGAAAGATTTTTTAATTCTCTTAAAATTTTAATTTGATTATCTACCTGCCCATCAATATGCTGTACAAGTAATTGTTCATCCACATCAGGTGCAGCATTTATAATTTTTACCCTGTAAGACGGTTTAGTGTTAAGTTTTTTCTTTTGGTGGGCCGTAAGGCTTGTTTGGCCTTTCAAAATGCCTTTTACTGAACCCGTCACCGGCCCATTATTTTGTTTTTGTAAAGGCTGGATATTTATTAGCACTGCCTGTTGTTTATTATTTGATTTGCTATTGTCATTAATTATATTTTCAGTAGCTGCATTTTCTGTATGGCTATCTAAAATATTGTTTGTATCAGTTATTTTTGCCGCATTGGTTGCGGCCTTTTTATCCGAAGGCTTTTCTGATACATTTTCAGGATTTTTTTTATACTCCGTATGGATGTGTTGATTGTTTTTTGCAAGACCCAAACTATTGTTGGGAGTATTTATTTTATACAAATCAAACAAAGCAAAACCTGCTGACAAAAACAATAACAGTATTGCAATACGCTTTAGATTAGTATATTTTCTTTTTATGCTAACTATGTTATCCTTATCAAGCCGCTTATCTACAGCCTCCCAAACATTTTTATCAGGGGTTTCTTCGTTATCTTCAAGTGCTGAGCGAAACAGGTCTTCTATATCATGTAAATTTTCATCCATATTTTAATAATTTTTTGCAATTTTCAGACTGTTTGTAACTGCTTTTTGCAACAATAGTTTGGCATCAAAAAAATTGGATTTAGAGGTGCCTTCCGCAATACCTAATTGCTCTGCAATTTCCCTGTGCTTCATTCCTTCAAAAACATACAGATTAAAAATTATTCTGTAAGCCGGTGGTAATGCCTGTACCATTTTTAATAATTCTTTTTTGTGCAGGATTGCTAAAATATCTTCATTGCCCATTTCTTGTGCCTGCGAATTTTCAATATCCACCACCGGGTGCATTTTGGGTTTTGCACGGTAATGCTGAATAGCACAATACAGCATTATTTTTCTTATCCAGCCTTCAAAAGAACCTGCATGTTTAAAACTGTGCAACGATTTAAAAACCTGCACAAAACCTTCCTGCATTATTTCTTCTGCCTCTTCCCTGTTTTTAGCATACCGCATACAAACCCCAAACATTTTTGTCGCAAACTGCTTATACAAACTGTTTTGAGAATATCTATCCCCATTAATACAGGCTTGTATCAGTTGTGCAGGCTGTTCCAATAAATCAGTTGGGTTTATGTGAATAGTTGTATTAGCCATTTAAAATGGTTGGGTTGCGTAAAAATATATTATAAACTATAAATCTTAAACTAAAATCTGTAGAAATCCTGTATTGATGCGCTGGCAGAATGAAACCTTACTTTTTAAACAGTCCCCAAACATTTTTTTTCTCATTAATAAATCCCTGACCCAACCATTTATTGCATCCTTACTACTGTCTGTTAAAAGCCTATCCTTACAATTTTAGTTTGAGAATTGGCACAGTGTACAGGCTTTAATTTTTAAACTTGATAATTTTTTTATTATGAAATATGTAATTCTATCAGTAACTATTTCCCTGTTTATAATAACCGGAAATAATAATTGTGTGGCTCAAAATAAAAGTAAAGCCCCGGTAAAGGAGTTTACAAAATCCCTGATGCAGGAAAGCTGCTCCTTTACAACAACAGGACGAAATACTTATTTCATTCTTGAACCCGGCTACCAGTTGGTGCTTGAGGGCATTGAAAAAAAAGATACAACGCTTTTAGTAATTACTGTTTTAAATGAAACAAAAAAAATTGGGGGCGTGGAAACGAGGATAGTGGAAGAAAATGAATCAGTGAATGGAAAGACAGTGGAGATTTCAAGGAATTTTTTTGCATTATGCAAACAAACAAGCAGCATTTTTTATTTTGGCGAAGAAGTTGACATTTATAAAAATGGAAAAATTATAAGCCATGATGGCGCATGGATAGTAGAAGGTAATAATAAGGCAGGTATTGGTTTGCCGGGCATTTTTTTGTTGGGTTCAAGATATTACCAGGAGGTTGCCCCAGGCATTGCAATGGACAGGGCAGAACTAATAAGCATAAACGAAACACTGGAAACCCCTGCAGGAAAATATACTACTGTTTTAAAAATAGCAGAAACAACACCCCTTGAACCAAAAGATATAAGTTATAAACTATACGCACCAGGCATCGGGTTAATAAGAGACGGTGATTTATTGTTAAAAAAATATGGCTTTATAAAATGAAGCATCCGGTATTGATGAGGAAAAAAATTTTACAAACAGGCCTGTCGGTATTGTTAATGTCTTTTGTATTGATAGCCAATGCCCAGGATGGTTATCTCATTTCAGGTAAAGTAACAGAAGCAGCCACTGGTAAGGCTTTGCAACATGCAACCGTACATTTAAAAGGCAGCACAACCAGCACTATTTCTAAAATAGATGGTTCATTCAGTTTGCATACACTTCAATGGAATGATAGTTTAGAAATTACCTGCGTAAGTTTTGAGTCATTTATAATTGCATTGCAACAGGGGCATACAACAAACCTTTTTTTTAATATGAAAAACAAAGCCAATGCTTTACAGGAAGTAATTATTTCAACTTCTAAAAAACAAGGTAAATCATTTATGCAAAAAGTTATTGACTACAAAGCCAATAACAATCCATCAAGGTTCAGCAGTTACAGTTACCAATGTTATACCCGTAACGAGCTGGATATGGATAATATAGATTTTCAAAAAGTAAAAGGCAACGGTTTAAAAAGTTTAATGTTGAAAACATACAGCGGCCTTGATTCTACGGCCAAATATGATAAGGAACTGCCGGTATATTTTGCAGAAAGGCTGGCTAATAATTATCATTCCATATCTCCCAATATTGACCTGGAAAATATTATTGCCAAAAAGAACCTCGGGCTTAAAACAGACAGGCTGATAAGTAAACTGGATAAATTTTATTTTAGCTTTAATGTGTATGATGACTGGATTCCTATTTTTGACCAAACTTATGTAAGCCCGCTCAACTCCAATGCTTTCAGCTATTATAATTTTTTTGAAGGCGGTAAAATAGTTGATGATGGCGATACCTTACAACAAATCCGGTTTGCTCCTTTACGTTCTTACGAAAGGGCTTTTACAGGAAGCCTGTGGATTAATACAAACAGTTTTGCAGTAACAACTGTGAATATGCACTTAAATAAAACGGCCAATCTCAATTTTGTAAACGATATAAATTACAGCGAAGATTATAAGCAGGTTTATGACAGTGCTTCTGGTAAACCTGTATATATGCCATATAAATTTTCATCAGAAGTAAAATTTGAAAGTGGCCTGGCACTTTTAGGGCTACCCGTACCGGAAAATAAATCCAGCCTGAAATTCATTATTAAAAATACTACTGTTACAGATAAAATTAAATTTAACAGCGGTGAACCAACTTCAATAATTGCTAACCTTATTAAAAAAGAACAAACCACTAACTGGGAAAAGTCGGAAATATATTGGGTACAAAACCGCTCAGATTCCCTAACAAGCCATGAAAAAAATATTTATAAAATGGTTGATTCATTAAAACAAAATAACCGCTTTAACCGGGATATAAAATTGATAGCTTTTGCGGGTACTGGCTATTGGGATTTTGGAAAGCAGGTACGTGTGGGGCCTTACTCCTCTTTTATCAGCAGCAACTCCATAGAAGGCTGGCGTATAAGACTTGGCTTTTGGACCATGCCCGGTATCAGTAAAAAACTAAACCTGTTTGGCTACGGAGCTTATGGCACAAAAGACCAAAAGCTAAAAGGCATGTTGGGGATTAAGTATGTTTGGAATGCCGCAAGATGGACAAAAACTACCATCAGTTATGGCAGCGATTATGATTTTATTATTGACCAGGATGATGAACTGGATAAAGATAATCTTCTCAATTCCCTGTTAAGAAAAAATATACCTTATACCAGAACATATACTAAACAGATCATGCTAAAACATGAGCAATATCTTTCAACTGATTTCACCGCAAAAGCTTCACTTAGTTACAAAGAATTAAACCCCGTTTTTGATTTTCAATACCGGCCAATTAACCCGGCACTTGATAAACCTTATGACAGTGTGTTTGCAAAAAAATTACCGGTTGCAGAAGCATCTGCAGGCATACGCTATGCCCATAAAGAACGCACCACAATTTTAAATTATGATAATATCAGATTAGGAACTTTTTCACCCGTTTTATCTGCAAATTACACTTATGGATTTGAGCAGGGTAAAGCCCAATTTGATTTTCATAAAATAAATGTGAGCATGGAACAGCGGTTGCGTTTACCACCAAAAATGATGCTTTATTATAAACTGGAGGCAGGAAAAGTATTTGGTACCATTCCATATCTGTTGCTGAATATACCTGCCGGCAATGAATATTATTTTGCCAGCAAATATCAGTTTAATACAATGGCTCCATACGAATTTGCTGCCGACAGGTATGTAAGCCTGCATACAAGATTTTACCTGGGCGGTACCTTGTTTGATAAAATTCCACTATTGCAGAAGTTAGGCTGGAGGGAACGTTTTTCATTTAACTCTTATTGGGGCGATATGAGCCAAGCAAATATTGAGTATAATAAAAATTCGAATTTTAACCTGATAGGAAAAACCCCATTTATGGAAGCCAGTGTGGGTATTGAAAATATTTTTCATGTATTATCTGTAGAATATTACAGGCGGCTTAATTATCTCAGCAATCCCTATGCAAAAAAAGAAGGAATTTACCTCGGTATTAACCTGGTGTTTTAAAAACCGCTTCGCATATTGGGGTAAAATAGAGTTTTAAAAAAATTTAAAAATAACGATGAATCATTTTATAAATTTTATTGCTGATTACGGCAGTCAAACACAGCTATTTCTTTTTGCTGGGTTGCTGTTTACCGCATGGAATATTGAAAATGCCGCAGGCATCATTTTAAATTATAAAAAATGGAAACATGCCCTGCGGAATGCTATTTTTATTTTTACCAATCTTCCGGGTCAGCTCATAATGGGTTTGTTATTTGTAAAAACAATACAATGGACAGGGCTACATCATTTTGGCCTGTTATACTCTTTACATATAAGTAATGCTATTTTACTTTTTATACTCACTTTTATTTTACTTGATTTTGGCGAATATATTTATCACGTTATCATGCATAAAATAAAAAGATTGTGGATGTTTCATGCAGTACATCATACAGATAATGTTGTTGATGTTTCAACCACATTAAGGGAACACCCGGGAGAAAATATTATACGCCTTTCTTTTACATTACTATGGGTATTTTTAAGTGGTTCGCTATTCTGGATTTTAATGTTGAGGCAGATTATTCAGGTGTTCACCACTTTATTTGCACATATTAATTACCGATTGCCGGAAAGATTAGATACTGTAATTGGATTGCTTTTTATAACCCCAAATCTTCATCAGGTGCATCATCATTATAAGCAACCATACACCGATTGTAATTATGGCGATGTGCTAAGTATTTGGGATAGGTTATTTGGGACTTTTAAAAAACTACCTGCCCAGGATTTAGTATTTGGGGTGGATACCTATATGAAAAAATCAGAAACGGAAAATTTTAAATCATTGTTTAAAATTCCTTTCGGTAAATACAGATCATCAAAAACAACGGAAGGTAAAATAATTGAAATGACAGGAATACATATACAGCCGGTAGCTTAACTATGCTAACCGGCATTGCCATAAATGAAGGAATTATAAAAAATGTTAATCAGCCAATAACAGATTTTATTACAGAATGGAAAAATAAAACTGGTAACAGTTTAATTACGATAAAAGATTTGCTCAGGCACTTATAAGCTTAAATATAGTAAAACAACTTAAAAGTAAATTCAATATATAAACTTCCTGAAAATTTAAAAGGTCTAATATGCCCCTTCCATGTCTCCTTAAAAATAAAAAAACCTTGAAAGTCGATACTGTCAAGGCTTTTAATATTTAACAAGTGCCCAGGACTGGACTCGAACCAGCACATCCTTGCGAATGCTGCCACCTGAAGGCAGTGCGTCTACCAATTTCGCCACCTGGGCTTTTTTAGAAGTTCAATATCTCCAAAAGTTCCAAAGGTTAGCGCAGCTTCTTAAACTATTGAACCTCTTAAACTTTTTAAACCTTTTAAACTTTGAACCTTTCTAAGACCTGCAAATATAATTGAACGCAGCAAACTTTAAACCTGTTTTACACCGAAACATTAAAATCTCTCAGCGCATCATTTAAACTTGT
The DNA here is from genome assembly GCA_031367625.1 of Bacteroidota bacterium. Taxonomy (GTDB): domain Bacteria; phylum Bacteroidota; class Bacteroidia; order Chitinophagales; family Chitinophagaceae; genus Ferruginibacter. Next base: position 6,305 of record JANLQE010000182.1, on the reverse strand, counting down.
TTTTAAATCGGTGCTTGCCTTGCGCTTACCGATAATCAATGCACAGCCAACACCATACTCACCTGCTGCAAATTTTTTATTATACGTACCCGGTATCACCACACTTGCTGCCGGCACACGGCCTTTCATTTCTATCGGTTCGGCTCCACTCACATCTATAATTTTTGTGGACTGTGTAAGCACCACATTGGCACCAAGTACGGCTTCCTTTTCTACCCTTACCCCCTCTACCACTATACAGCGGCTGCCTATAAAACAACCATCCTCTATAATAACCGGTGCCGCCTGCAGAGGCTCCAGCACCCCGCCAATACCTACGCCACCACTAAGGTGTACGTGTTTACCAATTTGTGCGCAACTGCCTACTGTAGCCCAGGTATCTACCATAGTGCCTTCATCTACATACGCACCAATATTTACATACGAAGGCATCAGCACTACATTTTTTGCCAGGTAAGCGCCATAGCGGGCCACGGCATGAGGCACGGCTCTTACGCCCAGTTCTTTGTAATTTGATTTTAGTTTCATCTTATCATAAAACTCAAAAGGTGGCAGCGTATATGTTTCCATTTGCTGCATACCAAAATATAAAAGTATCGCCTGCTTTACCCATTCATTCACCTGCCAGGCTCCACTAACCGGTTCGGCTGTACGAAGCCTGCCTTTGTCCACTTCTTCAATTACATTTTTTACTGCTGTAGTATATTCTTCTTCTTTCAGCAGCTCACGGTTTAGCCAGGCCTGCTGTATTAATTCTTTTAATTGCATACATTAAATTTTTGCAAAAGTAAAAATCTTCTATTACTAAAACAGCAGAATCTTAAACTATCTGAAATTGCTGTTTATATTTGCCCGGTAAATACTTTTCATCGCCAATACAAAGCAAATGAGAATAGGTTTTGATGCAAAAAGGGCTTTTCAGAACAATACAGGGTTGGGGCATTACAGCCGCACTTTGCTGTCATCACTGGCAACTTACTTTCCGCAACATGAATATTTTTTATTTGCGCCAAAGATCACTAACCGGTTTTGCACAGATGATTTCAGCAATATGCATCCTGTATCACCACAAAAATTTCCGGAAAAAACCTTTCCCTCACTGTGGCGCAGCAATTGGGTTACCAAAGACCTGCTGAAAAATAAAATAGCTCTTTACCATGGGCTAAGCCATGAAATACCCGTAGGTATAACCAGTACGGGTATTCGCTCAGTTGTAACCATTCACGATCTTATTTTTGAACGCTATCCACGCCAACACCATAAAATTGATGTATTGATTTACCGGAAAAAATTCCGCTACGCCTGCACCCATGCAGATAAAGTAATTGCTGTAAGCCTGCAGACAAAACAGGATCTCATGAACTTTTATCATGTGCCCGAAGAAAAAATTTCTGTCTGTTACCAGAGTTGTAACCCCCGCTTTGGCCAAACAATAAGCGATAACGAAAAAGAAAGAATAAGAGAACTTTACAAACTGCCCAGGCAATTTTTTTTAAGCGTTGGTTCCATCATAGAAAGAAAAAATTTACTCATAGTTTGTAAAGCCATGCAACGGTTAAAAAATAAAATAGCTATTCCATTGGTTGTAATTGGCCAGGGAGGAAAATACAAGCATGCTGTACAACAATTTATAAGGGAACATAAACTGGAGAAGGAGATTATTTTCTTATCCGATTCGGCGGTGGTAAAAGCTTCTGAGGGGTTCAACAACTCCGCAGATTTTCCCGCTATTTATCAATTGGCAACGGCAATGATTTATCCCTCTGTTTTTGAAGGCTTTGGCATACCTGTATTGGAAGCGCTGTGGAGCAGGCTTCCTGTTATCACCTCCAATGTATCGTGTATGCCCGAAACCGGCGGTGATGCTGCATTGTATGTATCCCCTTATGATTACGAAGACCTGGCTGATAAAATGGAAACTATTGCAACAGATAGTACCGTTGCCCAGCAAATGAAAGAAAAAGGCTGGTTGCACGCCCAGCAGTTTACCCAACAAAAATGTGCTGTTGCGGTTATGGATGTATATAATCAATTATTGCTATGAGTTATTTATACGATATTGACGGGTGTTTGAAAGTATTACGCAACGGGGGTTTAATTCTATACCCTACAGATACTGTTTGGGGCATCGGATGCGACGCTGCCAACGAACTGGCTGTGGCAAAAATTTATGCTTTAAAAAACAGGAACGAACAAAAAAGCATGATCGTATTGGTAGCAACAGAAAATGAAATTCTTCAATACAGCAACCAGCACAGTTTAACTATTTTTGATTATTTAAAAGGCATCCATAAACCGGTAACTGTTATTTACAGCCACGCAAAAAACCTGGCAAAAAATTTAATAAATGCAGATGGCAGCATTGGGATACGCATAGTGAAAGATGAATTTTGCCGGGAGCTTATAACCAGTTTTGGAAAACCCATCGTATCTACCTCTTCCAATATTTCCGGTTACCCGCCACCGGCAGTTTTCAACGATATTGATATAATAATAAAAAACGGTGTTGACTATATAGTGCAACACCGCCGGGATGATTTTGAAATGGCTGCACCCAGTACTGTATTAAAAATTACTGATACAGGGGAGATCATTATTTTAAGGCCTTAATTTTATAACGTAATACCCAGGCCTACCTGGATACTTTGATTTTTCCATTTTTCCCTGTTATCAATATCATTAATATTAGTTAATCCTACTGCATATCTTCCATACAATCTGATTTTAGAAATTTCTAACTGCAGCCCACCTACCATGCTGAAATCGCCGCTTTTAAATGCGTTTTTTCCATTCTGAAAAAGGTTACTGTTTTTATCCAGGTTTATGCCATACTGCGGGCCTACCTGTAATGCTACAAAATTATTTGGTTTGTAATTTAACAGTAAGGGGATTTTTAAATACTGCAGTTTTACTTTTGAAATATTATTAAAATCATACACCTTACTAAAGGTACTGCTGGTATCTACACTTACCTGGCTAAACAATACTTCCGGCTGAATACCAAAGCGGGAACTAAGGCCAATTTCTGCAAAACCTCCCACGTGATACCCAAAAGAAAATTGATCTTTAAACGACTTACCATCAATCTTGTTGATATCTGCACCACCCTTGATACCAAGGTGGAGGCTCTGTGCAAAAACTGCAGATGATACAAGCGATAAAATAACAGCGAAAAACAGGATTTTACTTTTCATAATTACAGGGTTTTATCTATTTTGCTTTTCAAGTAATATGCCAAGAAAAAGAAATCGCTGCAAAAATTTGTTAAGGCAAAAACAATTATTAAAAATTATAACTCAACTGCACAGAATAAACAGCAGTTAATCTTTTGTCTGTTGTTTGTGGCAAATAATAATCTAAATATAATTGCGGGTTTATTCCAAACTTACCAATACTGTAATTTACATCTGTATTAAAAGCCAGTGATTGAATCTGAAAAGAAGTTTGCTGATTTTTATTTCCTGCGTGTTTAAACCTGCCGGAGCTATTCCTCTTTTGTAACCCTGATAAAAAAGGATTTTTGTGGGTTTCATTAAAAATGCTGCTGCCTGCATTTAACAGCAATTGAGGAGTAATGCCTATTTCATCATTATTATCAAACAGTCCGTAAAAATTAAATTGATGCTGCACAAATGCACTGAGGGTAAAATTTGATAACTTAGTATGCACTGTATCGGTAAACATGCGTCTTGTTCCATTCAATACTGTATCTATTTTATTGTACTGGGTAAAGTTACCATTTGCAAAACCGCTACTTATACCCGGCTGTAACCATAGCTGTTTAAGATTTATCTGCCCATATAATTCATTTTTAAAAGGAGATGCAAGAGCTTCGTATCCTTTTTTTATAATATAGCGTGTATAGCTAACGGTTGCATCTATGTTTTCGCTTTTTGTGTAACTGTATGAGGGGGAAATACTGTATTGGTAAAACCCCGAATTGCTTCCCTCTTTTATGTGGTATGCAGCAGTAGAAAGCCCTAAACCGCTTTTATGAAAATAAGAAACCGAAGGAGTAAAAACAAAGTTTTTAGCTTGCTGCGAAGCATTAATATTTTTATTTCTTGAGCTGAAGTAGCTGTTACTAAAAGTACTTGCTGCCTGAAAGTAACTGGGTGTATCTTTTGTATCATCGTCATCATCGCTGAGAGGTGAATTGTTTTTTTGCTGGGCGTTGCCTGTAAACGATGCAAGCACAAGCAAAGATATCAGTGTGTATCTCATATAGTTTTTTTTGAATGATTAATTTTGATAATTAAAATCAATATTAGTTTAAAGCATCTTCAATATTTATTTTAAGTATATCAATAGCATACTGTTAACAGCCTGATCTTTAAAATGATTGCTGTGGTAAAAGATAAACCCGTACATTTGCGCCGATTTAGGAATTTCATGAGAATTACATGACATGCCCAGATGCTGTTGATAGCAGGTATTAAAACTTCTTTTTTACCATCAGAATTAAACTTCCCCAACGGCCAGAAGCATCACATGTGACAATCAAAAACATTTTTTTTTGACCATACATGTATGCTCAGGCATTAGCACGGTCTTTTATTTAAACAAAATATTTATACAATGAATGCATTTGAAGCATTAGGCCTTAAAGAAAATATCTTACTGGCCATTACAGATTTAGGCTTTACAGAGCCCACTCCAATACAGTCACAGGCCATTCCTGTGCTGCTTTCCGGCACTACAGATTTTGTAGGCCTGGCACAAACGGGTACGGGTAAAACCGCAGCTTTCGGATTGCCTTTATTACAATTAATCAGTGCTGCCGATAAATTTCCGCAGGCACTCATTGTATGCCCTACAAGGGAATTGTGCCTGCAGATTACCAACGACCTGGTAGATTTTATGAAACACACCAAGGGAGTAAGCAGCGAAGCAGTTTATGGCGGCGCATCTATAACTATGCAGATAAGAAACCTTCGCAAAGGCGTGCAGATTGTAATAGCAACTCCCGGCAGGTTGATTGACCTGATAGAAAGAAAAGCGATTGACTTACAAAAAGTAAAATATGTGGTACTTGATGAAGCCGATGAAATGCTGAACATGGGCTTTAGGGATGATATTGATTTTGTGTTGAAGAACACCATCAACAGAGAAAGCATCTGGCTGTTTAGTGCTACCATGCCGCCGGAAGTGCGGGCCATTGCTAAGAACTTTATGGAGAACCCAAAGGAAATAACGGTGGGCAAAAAAAACAGTGGTAATGTAAATATTGACCACCAGTTTTTAGTAGCACCTGCACATTCCCGTTATGAAACTTTAAAAAGGCTGATTGATTTTAACCCTGGCATGTACGCCATTATTTTTACCCGTACCAAAGCAGATGCACAGGATATCTCTGAGAGATTATCAAAATCAGGATACGAGATTGAAGCATTGCATGGCGATCTTACGCAACAGCAAAGAGACAGGGTAATGGGGCGCTTTCGTACCAAAGCTTTACAATTGCTGATAGCCACTGATGTGGCCGCAAGAGGTATTGATGTGGATGGTATTACACACGTTATTAATTATGAGCTTCCGGATGATATGGAAGTATATACCCATAGAAGCGGGCGTACAGGCCGTGCCGGTAAAACTGGTATCTGCCTTTCTATTTGCCATAGCCGGGAAACTTTTAAAATAAGGCAACTGGAAAAAATGGTGAATGCACAATTTCATAAATCGGATATTCCGAGTGGTAAAGATGTTTGCCGCAAACAGTTTTTTCATTTTATGGATAAGCTTATTCAAACGGATATTTCCAACGGCGATTATGAAACTTATCTGCCCGACCTGATGAAGAAATTTGAAACGGTATCTAAGGAAGAAGTGCTGCAAAGGGTTGCTGCGCTTGAGTTTGACCATTTTTTAAAGTATTACGAAAATGCAGAAGACCTTAATGCAAAATCTGATGGCCGCCAGCCACGCTTTGATGGGCAGGGCAACCAGGATGGCAGCAGAAAAGAGCGTACCAATTATAATACCCGTGATAATGGTTATACAAGACTATTCATCAATCTTGGCACAAAAGATGGTTTTTACAAAGCAAGTTTTTTACAATTTATCTTAGATGAAAGCAACCTTAAAAAAGAAGTGTTGGGCAAAATAGATATGAGAGATATGAATACCTGGGTAGAAATTGATAAAGCAGAAGCTGGCAAAATGATTAAAGCCATTGATGGCAAGCGCTATAATAACCGTACCGTACGCATGAATGAAGCAGACGGTGGTTTTAAAAGGCCAAGTGATGAAGGTACAGGTGCCGGGAGGAGTGATAGAAGCGAAGGAAGAAAAAGAACTTATGCGCC
>JANLQE010000177.1:0-43615 GCA_031367625.1 Bacteroidota bacterium | reverse complement strand
ATCAGTTGGTTTGATTTTGCCTGTGAAATAAAAAAACTTATCAACAGTAAATGTATTGTGAATGCAATTGATACAGCTTCGTACCCAACACCTGCAAAACGCCCACATTTTTCTGCGTTGAACACAAAAAAAATTAAGGAGCAATATGGATTGAATATTAGCGGATGGCAAGAAAGTTTACAGAATTGTATCAGATTGCTAACGCTTTAAAAAATAAAGAGATAATACCAAATAGAGTTAGAAATTTGTTTACTGTGTATTATAAAATAGTTTTTAGCTTTACGCTTACACATGCTGATTTCTATTACTGTTTCACTTTGCCGGTATTGGTTTTTTAGTAACAGGGATGATAAAATTTTCGGCAACAGCTTTCAATAAATCAAATAGCTGTTCCGCTTTAAAACCAAGTAAACGCAGTATCAGCCCATTCTTTGGCGCAGCAGTAATTCCAAATTCAATGCCTTTCTGATCGCCTAAAAAATCAGACATCTTCTGGATAAGTATTTTTATTTGACATTTTTCATTTAAAAATATCAATGTAGCCTGATGGGTATATCCTTCCAGTTGCCCAATAGCATTTACATTTATTAACGATGGTTGTATCAGCACATTTTCTTTAATCACCAGCGTTGAATTTATAAAAATCTGTGTAAGGTTATGCAGCCGGGAAAATAAAAATACTTCACCATTTTCTTTTCTGCCGCAGGTTATTACTTCGCCCCATAAAAGAGAAGCATTCTCTGATAGATAAATATTATTGGTTGCAGAAAAAGAGGAAGCTGCATGAGGCACAACCGGGTGTGGTAAAAAATAAAGAGTTGCTCCTTCGTTTACATACACTTCTATTTTCTGCGAGGCACTTTTTTTCATGTTGAATAAGCGCTGATAAGATTGTGTGTGCAACTGCAGCGAAGTTTTTGCAGTCACCGTTATTTTTATCCGGTATTCATCTCCATCCAATATGCCTGGCGAAGTGCTTATTATCATCAGCTTTAGCAGGCAATTTTTTTTATCTTCGGTAATATTAGCCAGCTTAAATGGGTGTGTGCAAAATGAACTTTTCAAAAAAGTTATTTCTTCACGTAGGCCGGTTTCTATATCCAGTTCTGCATTCATCTTATTAAATCAGGTTCAGTAATTTCTTCCAGCAATGCATATTTTTTTATCCAGCCTATCACACTCTCCAGGCCTTGTAAATTCATCAGGTTGGTAAATACAAATGGATTTCCTTTCCGCATCAGTCTTGCATCACGTTCCATTACTGCAAGGTCTGCATTTACGTAAGGCGCAAGATCTGTTTTATTAATAATCAGCAAATCGCTACGGGTAATTCCCGGTCCGCCCTTGCGTGGAATTTTATCGCCTTCTGCCACATCAATTACAAAAATGGTTATATCCGCAAGATCAGGACTGAAAGTTGCGGATAAATTATCGCCTCCACTTTCTATAAAAATTATTTGTATATCGGGTATGCGGCTGGCCATTTCTTCTACTGCCTCCAGGTTCATACTGGCATCTTCCCGTATGGCGGTGTGAGGGCAGCCGCCTGTTTCTACACCAATAATTCTTTCAGCAGGCAACAAACTATGCTGTGTTAAAAATTCAGCATCTTCTTTTGTATAAATATCATTGGTAATTACCCCAATGCTGTATTGCTGAAACAATTTTCTGCACAGCCTTTCAATTAAAGCCGTCTTTCCAGAACCAACAGGGCCTGCTACACCAATTTTTATATAATTTCTTTCAGCCATTTTTCTTTTACAATTTTTGCTGCTAATTTTTTTATTCTAACTGAAGTTATCAATCAGGACATATACAACCTGGAATATAATTGCTCATGCTGCATACTGCGAATATCAAAACCTGTACAGCAAAGCCCCAGCAGATCTTCATCTGGCTGCATAGATTGCTTTACCAGTTTATCTATCAATGGTTGTAAGCTAAATAAAATTTTTTGTCCATCCTGCTGGCCAAGCGGTATCAGCTTTACACAATTAGTTACAAATCCTGCGGTAGCATTATAATAAAATCCTGCAAGTAATTCTTCTTTTTTTATTTGCAAAACATATCCAAACAAACCAAAAACAACCGGGTAATTTCCATTACATTTTTTTTGCTGCACACCGGCAGCATATTTTTCGGCCATTGGATGAGTAGTGAATGATTGAAATATTTTTATTAACCTGGTGCCTAATTTCTGGCTCGCCTGTCTTAATTCTGCAGGTAATTTTACTACAGTGCATTGTTGATCCAATAGCATGATTCTGTCAATATTATTTTCTATAGCTGCATCATACACTAATGATACAAATGCTGCATCGGTATATTGAATATTTTGGGTAAGCATTTCTGTTATAAAATTGGTTGTCGTTACCGCATCATTTACCAGGCCTTTCTGCACATAAGTTTCCAATCCGGCAGAATGGGCGAAGCTCCCAATGGGCAATGCAGGATCGGCTAATTGCAATAAACTTAACAGGGCTGTGCTCATGTAATATTATTTGTGTGTTGGGTGTTTGCAGAAAATAAAAAATCTGAACTCAGTGCTGCATGGGCTTGTACAGTGGTTTTTAAGGGCTTAATTAATTTTCTGTCTCCTCTTTGTACATCATATCCTGTTTGTGTAAGTAAATTGTAAAGCGGAAGTTCAAAAGCAATTAATAATTCATCGTTTAAATAAAACATGGGTAAATGTTTATTGCCAATTTCGTAACAAACGGATGCTATTTCTAAAACTGTTTTGGGTTTTACAATGATGGCATCGCAAGGCAAAATTTCTACTACAATTATTGTATCCGCATTTTCAAATAAAATATCTCCTTCGGTGAGTTGCTGATTCTCATTTAAAAATTTTAATATTACTTCTTTACCGGATGTTGTTTTTTTATGCATGATACGTTTATTGGCTTCATGCCATTCAATGCTTACACTGTCAATAATTTTATTGCCAACAGCATGACCAATGATGTTCCCCGTCTTTTTTTGTATAAGCATGTTTTAGAAATTCAGTGCTATCAAAATAGAAAATACCTTTGCGCCAAGGGCAGCACCGCCACCGGGTCGCAGGTGATAGGAACGCCATCTACTTTCACTTCATAATTTTCAGGGTTAACATCAATCTGCGGTGTGGCATCATTGTGTATTAAATTTTTCTTTGAAATACTTCTGCAGTCTTTTACCGGTAATATTATTTTTTGCAAACCGTATTGCTGTACTATATTTTTTTCTATTGATAATTTTGAAACAAAGCTGATACAGGTTTTAAATAACGCTTTGCCGTAAGCGCCAAACATGTGACGGTAAATTACCGGCTGCGGAGTTGGGATAGATGCATTCGGATCTCCCATTTTACTTGCTGTTATCATTCCGCCTTTAATGATCATTTCCGGTTTTGCGCCAAACATAGCTGGCTTCCATAAAACAATATCAGCAAACTTTCCAGGCTCAATGGAGCCAACGTATGCTGAAATACCATGAGTGATCGCAGGATTAATTGTATATTTTGAAACATATCTCTTCACCCGGAAATTATCATTATTATTTTTTTCATCTTCGGGTAAAAAGCCTCTTTGCTTTTTCATTTTATCTGCGGTTTGCCAGGTACGGGTTATTACTTCTGCTACACGGCCCATAGCCTGGCTGTCGCTGCTCATCATGCTGAACACACCCATATCATGCAGTATATCTTCAGCAGCAATTGTTTCGGGACGAATCCGTGAATCTGCAAACGAAACATCTTCCGGAACAGGTTTATCAAGATGATGACAAACCATCAGCATATCCAAATGTTCATCAATTGTATTTACAGTGTAAGGCCGTGTTGGATTTGTTGAAGAAGGCAAAACGTTTAGATACATCGCCGCTTTTATAATATCCGGCGCATGACCGCCACCAGCGCCTTCTGTGTGAAAGGTATGGATCACTCTTCCATTTATCGCAGCAATCGTGTCTTCTAAAAAACCTGATTCATTTAATGTATCTGTGTGTATGGCCACCTGTACATCATATTTATCTGCCACCTGCAAAGCCGCATCAATTACTGCCGGGGAGGAACCCCAGTCTTCATGAATTTTTAAGCCTGCTGCACCTGCTTCAATCTGTTCTTCAAGCGGCGCTAAAGTTGCACAATTTCCTTTCCCAAAAAATCCCAGGTTCATGGGGAAAGCATCTGCAGCTTCCAGCATTTTTTGAATATTCCATGCACCGGGAGTTACCGTTGTTGCATTGGTTCCGTCTGCCGGGCCGGTGCCGCCGCCAAGCATTGTAGTGATGCCGCTGAATAAAGCATGGTCAATTAATTGCGGGCAAACAAAATGAATATGCGTATCAATGCCACCGGCAGTAGCTATCAGCCCTGCGCCACCATGTACTTCTGTAGATGCGCCAATAATCATGTTTTTATCAATGGCATCCATAGTATCAGGATTTCCGGCCTTACCAATGCCCACAATTTTTCCATCTTTAATCCCGATATCCGCTTTTACAATTCCCCAATGGTCTATAATCATTACACTGGTAATCACTAAATCCAGTACGCCTTCTTTTCGGGTAGCCGTTGCCGATTGTGCCATGCCGTCACGGATGGTTTTACCGCCGCCAAATTTTGCTTCATCACCATAAACCGTAAAATCTTTTTCTATTGCTATGATGAGCTCAGTATCTCCCAACCTCACTTTATCGCCGGTGGTTGGGCCATACATATTTGCATATTTTATTCTGTTGATTTCTAAACTCATAATTTTTTTTTCCGGGTACTATTATTTCTATTTAGCTTCAATGGCTCCGATCGCTATCGGAGCAATCTTTTACATAGAATTCGTTATTCAACTTTTTATTTCACGCAAAGAAACATAAGAAGCAAAGACGCAAAAGCAAATCATAATTGCGTCTTAATTTTTCTTTGCCCCTTTGCGTGATAATTTATACCGAGTATCATATCTAAATAGTCCGAAATTATTTTTGTCGGTATAGTACCATCTAATATTTACACGTAGCCCTACGGACTACTTAGTAAATAAAGATGGTATTACTTCCCGTTCTTAAAATTATTTTCATACGCTTTTATAATTGCACTGGTTTTGTTTACTTCATTAATTTCCCCATTTACCAGGTTATTAAAGCCCGTAATTTTTTTGTTGCCGCCAAATGTTACCAGCTCTACTTCTTTTTCTTCTCCCGGCTCAAAACGCACTGCCGTGGCTGCTGCAATGTTTAAACGCATACCAAAAGCTTTTGCCCGGTCAAATTTCATTTGCTTATTTATTTCAAAAAAATGAAAATGCGAACCCACCTGCACAGGGCGGTCGCCGGTATTAATAACAGTTACTTTTATTGTAGGGCGGCCCACATTACATTCAATATTTCCTTCTGCTAAAATATATTCTCCAGGGATCATTTTTAGAATTTTCAATTTAAAATTTACCTTATCGGATCATGAACCGTTACCAGTTTTGTACCATCAGGGAAAGTAGCTTCTATCTGTATATCGGGTATCATTTCTGCAATGCCTTCCATAACATCTTCTCTTGATAAAATTGCAGCACCATACTGCATTAATTGAGCCACCGTTTTTCCGTCCCGTGCTGCTTCCTGCAGCCGGCTGCTTATGAGTGCAATAGCCTCAGGATAATTTAATTTTAATCCTCTTGCTTTTCGCTTCTCTGCCAGTTCTCCGGCAAGAAATAATAATAATTTTTCTGTCTCCCTGGGGGTTAAATGCATGATTGCCAAACTTTATTTTATTAAAAAGCTGATTTTTTAATAATTACCGTTAAGGTAGTAAAAGCATTATAACAAAGAAAATAAATCTCCTTCTAAAAAATATTGCCTTAATCATTTTTGAGGTTGAACATAATTGTTTTATACACCTGTAAGCCTTTACCACTTTGAATTGTGTAATTTATTTAATAGCTTGGCTATAATAAAAGTGGCATTACTTTATTTTCAACTCTTGGGTTATAAAGTTAAATTGAAATATTGGCGATTGCTATTTGTAATGAATATACTCAGTCCCTGCCATTCGTACCCCGGAAAACTAACGGTTATTGGCTTAGCCAACGGTTTAGCAAAACAGATTTTTTGATTTAATAAAACAAGCATGACAGCTACTAAAGGTTTATACGACCCTTCATTTGAACACGACTCCTGCGGTATTGGTTTTGTTGCAAACCTGAAAGGCACAAAATCGCACCAGCATATTGCGGATGCACTTACTGTGTTGGAAAATATGGAACACCGGGGTGCATGTGGCTGCGAAAATAATACCGGTGACGGTGCAGGTATATTGATACAGATGCCACATGAATTTTTTTTTGATGAATGTATCAGGCTTGGCATTCATTTACCTTCATTTGGTAAATATGCCGTAGGGGTAATTTTTTTTCCAAAAGAGATCCGGTTGCGGGAAGAATGCAGGGATATTTTTAACCGCTCAGCAGAAAAATTAGGATTACAAATTTTAGCCTACCGCAAAGTACCCGTAAATACGGATGATATAGGCGAATCTGCACTTAGCGTAGAACCTGCCATGGAGCATGTTTTTATTGCATGCCCGGATCACATCAGCGACCCGGAAGATTTTGAAAGAAAATTATTTATCCTGCGAAACTATGCTACACACACCATCGCTAATACTGTAAAAAAAGATGCCATAGGTTTTTATATGGCTTCGCTTTCTTATAAAACAATCGTTTACAAAGGTCAGCTAACGAGTAAGCAGGTACGCAATTATTTTCCCGACCTGAATGACAAACGTGTGGTAAGCGCTTTTGGCCTGGTACATTCCCGTTTTGCTACCAACACATTTCCATCATGGAAACTGGCGCAGCCCTTTCGTTTTATTGCACACAATGGCGAGATAAATACCTTGCAGGGAAATGTAAACTGGTTTAAGACCGGTGCCCATGGTTTTGTATCCCCTTTCTTCAGCAAAGAAGAAATGGATATGCTACTGCCAATTATTACCGACGGCCAGTCAGATTCTGCCTGCCTGGATAATGTGATAGAATTATTATCGCTCTGCGGCAGAAGTTTACCACACGTAATGATGATGCTTATTCCCGAAGCATGGGATGGCAATGAACAGATGCATCCGCTAAAAAAAGCATTTTACGAATTTCATGCCTCCATGATAGAACCCTGGGACGGACCGGCTTCTATCTCTTTTACTGATGGAAAAATTATTGGTGCAACACTCGATAGAAATGGCCTTCGCCCTTCCCGTTATTGTGTTACACATGATGACCGGGTGATAATGGCCTCCGAAGCCGGAGTACTTCCGATAGACCCGGCGCTTATAAAAGAAAAAGGCAGACTGCAGCCCGGCAAAATGTTTATTGTAGATATGGAGCAGGGACGTATCATTAGTGATGATGAATTAAAGCAAACTATCTGTTCTCAAAAACCTTATGCAGATTGGTTGAATCAGTATAAAATACGGCTGGAAGATTTACCCGAACCAAGAGTAACTTTTACTCATTTATCTGATGTTTCCATCTTAAAATATCAAAAAGTTTTTGGTTACAGCACAGAAGATATTGAAACTATTATTAAGCCAATGGCGCTGGATGCTAAAGAACCAATTGGCTCTATGGGAACAGATACGCCGCTGGCTGTACTAAGCGAACAGCCGCAACATTTAAGCTCTTATTTTAAACAATTATTTGCACAGGTTACCAACCCGCCTATTGATCCCATCAGGGAAAAAATGGTGATGAGCCTTTCTATTTTTGTGGGCAACATCGGTAATTTGCTGGACGAATCGCCGCTGCATTGTCACAACGTGGCATTAAAACAACCCATCCTCAGTAATACTAAATTAGAAAAAATACGCAGCATTGATACCGGCATTTTCCAGGCAAAAACATTGCAGACTTATTTCAGGGCAGATGGTAAAAATGGTTCGTTGCAAAAAGGTTTAGAACGCTTATGCCGCTATGCAGAAGATGCCGTGAACGATGGTTTCCAGGTATTGATCCTTACCGACAGGGCTGTGGATAGTGATCATGCCTCCATACCTACACTGCTGGCTACGGCTGCAGTTCATCATCATTTAATAAGAAAAGGATTACGTGGGCAGGTAGGTATTATTGTAGAAGCAGGGGATGTGTGGGAAGTGCATCATTTTGCCTGCCTGCTGGCATTTGGCGCTACTGCCGTCAATCCATACCTGGCACTTTCTACCATCCGCAGTATGAAATATAATGGCAGTTTAAAAACTGAATTCACTGCTTATGAGCTGCGCAAAAATTACATAAAGGCCGTGTGTGAGGGTTTGCTGAAAGTATTTTCTAAAATGGGTATCTCTACTTTACAATCTTACCAGGGTGCACAAATTTTAGAGATACTCGGTTTAAATAAAGAGGTAGTATCAAAATATTTTACCGGCGCTACTTCACGTATAGAAGGTATCGGTTTGGATGAGATTGCTAAAGAAGCATTGGCAAAACATTTTTTTGCATTCAGCAAAAAAAGTATTCCCATTGAGCGTTTGCCCGTTGGCGGTATGTACCAGTGGAAACGAAAAGGAGAGTTTCATTTGTTCAATCCGCAGACTATACATTTACTGCAGCATTCTACAAAAACAAATGACTATACTGCATTTAAAAAATATTCAAAATTAGTAAACGACCAAAGTGAAAAAGCGGCTACCCTCCGCAGTTTATTTCAATTCAAAAAAAACCGCCCTTCCATTTCCATCAATGAAGTAGAAGCTGCAGAAAATATTTACAAACGCTTTGCCACGGGGGCTATGAGTTTTGGTTCTATTTCCTGGGAAGCACACACTACACTGGCAATTGCCATGAACCGCCTTGGCGGCAAAAGCAATACCGGCGAAGGTGGCGAAGATGAAAGGCGATATGAAAAGTTGCCGAATGGTGACAGTATGCGTAGCGCTATAAAGCAGGTAGCCAGTGCAAGATTTGGTGTTACCAGTTTATATTTATCCGAAGCAGATGAGCTGCAGATAAAAATGGCGCAGGGTGCCAAACCCGGTGAGGGCGGGCAATTGCCAGGGTATAAAGTAGATGAATGGATTGGAAAAGTGCGCCATTCAACGCCGGGAGTAGGATTAATTTCTCCGCCGCCGCACCATGATATTTATTCTATTGAAGATCTGGCGCAATTAATTTTTGATTTAAAAAATGCCAATCGTGCCGCCCGGATAAATGTAAAATTGGTAAGCAAAGCCGGTGTTGGAACTATTGCTGCCGGTGTAGCAAAGGCAAAAGCAGATGTGATATTGATTGCCGGCCACGATGGCGGTACAGGTGCATCACCTGTTTCATCTATCAGGCATGCAGGGCTTCCATGGGAGTTAGGCCTTGCCGAAGCCCAGCAAACATTATTGAAAAATAAATTGCGCAGCCGCGTAGTATTGCAGGCTGATGGGCAAATGAAAACCGGCCGGGACATTGCAGTTGCAGCATTGCTGGGAGCAGAGGAATGGGGCGTTGCTACAGCAGCATTGATAGTGGAAGGCTGTATCATGATGCGAAAATGCCATTTAAATACCTGCCCCGTGGGTGTGGCTACACAGGATCAGGATCTGCGCAAACAATTTACCGGCAACCCCGGTCATGTCGTAAATTTTTTCAGGTTCATGGTAGAAGAGCTAAGAGAAATTATGGCAGAACTTGGTTACAAAACTGTGAACGAAATGATAGGGCAGGTAAATGATTTGGAAATGCGAGAAAACATTTCCCATTGGAAATTCAGCAAGCTTGATCTTTCTCCAATATTGTATAAAGAACCAGCATCGGCTATTACAGGATTATATAATCAGGAAGCACAGGATCATGGGTTGCAGGATGTATTAGACTGGAAATTACTACA
Source organism: Bacteroidota bacterium (assembly GCA_031367625.1). Classification (GTDB taxonomy): domain Bacteria; phylum Bacteroidota; class Bacteroidia; order Chitinophagales; family Chitinophagaceae; genus Ferruginibacter. The sequence goes on along the minus strand of JANLQE010000177.1, from coordinate 33,781 downwards.
GGCAGCACAGCCTGCAATATTGAACCGGCAAAAAGTTTTTGCCACGTTTAATATCAACAATACAGATCGAACCATTGGCACTATTCTCTCCAATGAAATAACCAAAAAATATAAAGCGCCAGGATTACCGGAAGATACCATCCATTTTAAATTTACCGGTACGGCGGGGCAAAGCTTTGCAGCCTTTAATACAAAAGGTATCACCTTGGAATTAGAAGGAGATGCCAATGATTATTTTGGTAAAGGATTAAGTGGCGCAAAACTGATCATTTATCCGCCAAAAACTTCTACGTTTATTCCGGAAGAAAACAGCATTATCGGCAACGTTGCTTTTTATGGTGCTACGGATGGCAATGCATATATAAGGGGAAAGGCCGGCGAACGTTTTGCTGTGCGTAACTCGGGCGCAAACGTAGTGGTAGAAGGCATTGGCGATCATGGCTGCGAATATATGACCGGTGGCAGAGTAGTAATTCTTGGAGATACAGGAAGAAATTTTGCAGCAGGTATGAGTGGCGGCATAGCATATATATATGATGTAAAAGGCCACCTGGCAAACAATAGCAATAAAGAAATGATAGACCTTGATCCGGTAAATGAAACGGACGCAAAAGAATTATATGCTATGATTGCGCAGCATTATAAATACACCAGCAGTACCGTTGCAAAATTTGTGCTGGATGATTTTGATAATCAGCTAAAAAATTTCGTAAAAGTATTTCCAAAAGATTATAAAAAAGTGTTGCAGGAAAAAATGGTAAAAGCTAATGCAGAAAAATAATTATTTCACGCAAAGCTGCCAGGAAAAATCAAAGAAGGTATCAAATACTGGATATTTTTGCGTCTTGTGTCTTACCCTTAGCGGCCTGGCATGTAATCCTTGCGCTAAGATAAAGATGAATAGAATTGTTGCCGCAAAAGGGAGTTCCGATAGCTATCGGAACAAGTATGCCGGGCAAAGAATAAATGTTTGTAAAAAAATATTTTTAATAATAAAATCAAATGACGGGGAATGGGCAAACCAACAGGCTTTAAAGAATTTACGAGGCAACTGCCAACCAAAAGGCCGGTAGCAGAAAGGTTAAATGATTACAATGAATTTGTATATCGTTATTCTGATACGCAATTAAATGAGCAAAGCAGCCGCTGCATGGATTGTGGTGTACCTTTTTGCCACAATGGTTGCCCGCTGGGCAATGTGATACCGGAGTTTAATAATGCTGTGTATACTAAAGAATGGAAAGAAGCTTACGATATTCTTGCTTCCACCAATAACTTCCCGGAGTTTACAGGACGGATATGCCCGGCACCATGCGAAAGCGCCTGTGTATTGGGTATTAACCGGCCAGCTATTGCAATTGAAGAAATAGAAAAACATATTATTGAAATAGCTTTTGATAAAGGTTTTGTGCAGGCTCACATACCCAATGTAAGAACCGGAAAAAAAATTGCAGTAGTGGGTAGCGGACCGGCAGGTTTAGCAGCGGCGGCACAATTAAATATTGCTGGCCATACCGTAACCGTTTTTGAAAGGGATGATGCGCCGGGAGGTTTATTACGGTATGGCATACCCGATTTTAAACTGGAAAAGTGGGTGATAGACAGAAGAATAAATTTAATGACAGAGGAAGGAATTATTTTTAAATGCAATGCCAATGTAGGGGTAAATATCAGCATAAATGATTTGCTTAGAGAATACAATGCAATAGTATTGGCGGGTGGATCTACCATACCCAGAGATTTAAACATCCCCGGCAGGGAATTAAAGGGCGTTCATTTTGCGATGGAATTTTTAAAGCAGCAAAATAAACGTATCGCAGGCAAAGATCCTTTTGCCAATGCAGATTTTGAAAGTAATATTTATGATGAACCGATTATTGCTGCAGATAAAAATGTAGTAGTTATCGGTGGCGGCGATACGGGCAGCGATTGTGTAGGAACATCTAACAGGCATGGTGCAAAAACGGTTACCCAATTTGAATTGCTGCCTAAACCTCCAGGAGAGCGCACTGAATTAATGCCCTGGCCCAGTTACCCGATGACATTAAAAATAACTTCTTCTCACGAGGAGGGTGCAGACAGAAAATGGACAACAGCCACAAAAGAATTTATAGGTGATACAGAAGGAAATTTAAAAGCCCTGAAAATTGTAACACTTGAGTGGAGAACCCCGCCCGGTGGCGGACCTGCAGCATTTTCAGAATTGCCCGGAAGCGGACAGGAAATTCCCTGCGAACTGGCTTTGCTGTCTATGGGTTTTGTGCATCCTCAAAAAGAAGGCATGCTTACAGAACTGGATATAGACCTGGATGAAAGAGGTAATATAAAAGCTACTGAAAAAGATTATCAAACCAATATCTCCAAAATATTTACAGCCGGCGATATGCGCCGCGGCCAGTCATTGGTCGTTTGGGCCATCAGCGAAGGAAGGGAGTGCGCCCGAAAAGTAGATCAGTTTTTAACAGGCGGTTCTTTATTAGAATCAAAGGATAGCTCACTCAATTAAAATCACTCCTAAAAAATTAAGAAACCTCTATTAGCTTTTGCCAGGTTGTCCATTTTATCAATTTTATATTAGTAATAAAAATATGTAATTAATATTAATGATATTTTTCTAAAATATTATTAAATAATACTAATTATATTAAAATATTTCTATTTTTTAAAAATAAGTTGAAATATTTACAATATTTATCCTATTTAAGTATATTTTTATTTAAATAGTAAAATATATTATTTTAATTAATATAAAAATAGGAATGATTATGAAAAATTTAAGTTTAAGAAATTTAGCCCCTTTTTTTATCCTTGCAGTGATAGCCGTAGCGGCAATCTTTATACCTTCTTTACCAAATTTTGATGATGGTAAATTCAATGGAGCCGATGTTGCGTGGATATTAGTAGCAACAGCCCTGGTATTTTTAATGACCCCCGGATTAGCTTTCTTTTACGGTGGTATGGTACACCGTAAAAATGTGATCAGTACTATGATAAAAAGTGTTGTAGCAGCCGGAGTAGTAAGTGTGCTTTGGGTTACTGTTGGTTACAGCCTTTGTTTTGGAGATACTATTGGCGGTTTTATTGGCAATCCAATGACTCATCTTTTCTTTAAGGGCGTAGCATCGGGGGCTCCTGTGTTGCAGGGAGGTACTCCATTAACAATCCCGCTTTTATTATTTGCCTTGTTTCAATTAATGTTTGCCATCATTACTCCCGGCCTTGTAGTAGGAGCTGTGGCAGAACGTATAAAATTTACAGCTTACATTTTATTTATTGTATTATTCAGTTTGTTGGTATATGCACCATTGGCTCATTGGACCTGGCATCCGCAGGGGTTTTTAGCCAAAATGGGTGTGCTGGATTTTGCTGGCGGAACTGTGGTACACATTTCTGCAGGTTGTGCAGCACTTGCCGGGGCAATGGTACTTAAAAGAAGACAATCTCATATAGATCACAAAGAAATTCCACCAGCTAATATTCCTTATGTATTAATTGGCACCGGATTACTTTGGTTTGGATGGTTTGGGTTTAATGCAGGCTCTGCATTAAGTGCTGGTCCATTAGCAGTTTCTGCCTTTGCTACCACCAATACTGCTGCAGCCGCCGCTGGTTTAAGCTGGATGTTTTTTGATGTACTAAAAGGTAAAAAACCATCAGTGCTTGGGTTTTGTATTGGGGCGGTAGTAGGTTTGGTAGCTATTACCCCGGCGGCAGGTTTTGTGGCCATACCTCAAAGTATATTTATCGGTTTCATTGCTGCTATAATTTCAAACGTAGCGGTACAAATTAAATCTAAATCAAAGCTGGATGATACGCTGGACGTATTTCCCTGCCACGGAATTGGTGGTATTGTAGGCATGATTATGACAGGAGTATTTGCAACCAAATCTGTAAATGCTGCCGGAGCCGACGGGTTATTTTACGGTGGTACAGCTTTCTTTTTTACCCAGTTAAAAGGATTGGCAATTGTTGTGGCGTATAGTTTTACAATGTCATTTGCTATTTTTAAATTTATCAATTTTATTTTGCCTATACGGGTAAGTCAGGAAGATGAGTTACTTGGCCTTGATGCCTCTCAACATAATGAAAATTATACACAGGGTACATTGCTGGTACAAACAGACGGTGTAATTAAAGAAACACTTGTAGAAGACTAAATAAAAAAAGGTACAACCGGATATAAACTTCTCGACAAAGTTTACGGGTTGTACCTGTTATTTAATAATTAAATTGCATTACAATGTTAAGAAAGATTTCTATCTGCACTATTATTCTGATAACAATTTTTTCATCTGTTTTCGCACAGGACTCTACTAAAAAAGCCAGTCTGGCCATTTCCGGGTCGGTTGATGTGTATTACCGGTATAATTTTAATAAACAGGCCTCTAACAATAAGACCAGTTTTACCAACTCACATAATTCTTTTGAACTGGGATCGGCCAGGGTAAAATTTGAGCATACCATTAACAAGATAGATATGGTAGCCGAACTGGCATTTGGTAAACGGGCAGAAGAATTTTCATACAATGACGGTGCTACCCGTGCTGCAATCAGGCAATTGTACGTTTCTTATTCGCCATATAAATGTATAAAGTTTACTGCAGGCGACTTTGCTACACATTTTAATTATGAAATATTTGAACCTGATCTTAATAGAAATTACAGCATGTCTTACATGTTCACATACGGACCATTTTTCCATACCGGGTTAAAGGCTGATGTTACGTTTGGTAAACATGGGTTTATGTTAGGCGTTGCCAATCCCAATGATTATAAAGTGGCGCCTGTGGGCAGTAAAAAATATTTTATTGGTCAATACACCTATACGCCTAATGACAAATTCAAATCATTCATAAATTATTTTTCCGGGCAGCGCCCCAATGATTCTGCTAAAGTATCTCAACTGGAAGCAATGTTTACATTAAAATTTAATGACAAATTCAATATAGCTTATTGTGGAAGCATTGCTTTCAACAAATATAAAAATCCTCTTGGTGATAAGTACAAGTACGGAACTTCACAAAATTGGTGGGGAAGTGGCCTTTACTTTAATTATGATCCTGCCAGTTTTTTTGGACTTACGCTCCGCACAGAATATTTCAGCGATAAAAAGCAACAGAATGTATTTGCAATATTTCCCGGGGGCGGAAAGGTTTTTGAGACAACACTTTCAGCAAACTTCAGAATTGATAACCTTGTAATTATTCCGGAAGTAAGATTTGAAAATGCAAGCAAAGAAATTTATACAAAATCAAATGGAGCAGGTATAAAAACCGATGGTAATTTCTTAATTGCAGCCGTATATCATTTTTAAACATATAGTTTTAACATGCTGCAGAAATAGAATAGCTTATACAGAATTTCTTGCTGCGTTGATGATACCAAAGGAGCTGCGGATGATGAGTTTTCTATACACTTCTTTATCAATTTCTTTTGCATCCTTAATTGCCGATATTTTACTGATAGCATACTGTTGAATAGTGCTTAACGGTAATACTATCCGTTCCCGCATTTGTATAGATAATTGGTCCACCGGGTAATTGCTCATCAGTTCTGTTCTGCCGCTTAGTTTAAAAATATATGTTTTAGTCAATTCAAATTCTGTATAGATCAACTGCCATATTTCACCATACACTTCATGATTTGCCAGATGAGCCGTAAGCGGAAAAAAACATTTGTTCATCGTCATTTCACAGTTATCCATTAATGTTTTAAAAAACAAAGATTGCTGGTACAATGTTCTGGCTTCATTAAATTTCCCCTGCATATCTAATTGCTGTAATGCAGTGCCTGCACCGTAAAAACCGGTTACGTTTTGTTTTATCTGGCTCCATGCGCCCACATAAGGGATGGCTCTTAAATCTTTTAGGGCAAGTTTTCCGCTCCCGCGTTTTGCAGGGCGGCTGCCAATATTTGTTTCGCTGTAAAACTGCAGAGGGCTCACTTCATTAAGGTATTGCATAAAATGATTATGGTCTTTTAAATCAAGGTATTTTTGCAGGCTGTCGTTGGCAAGTTGTTGCAACAAACTTTCCTGCGCAGGTTGTAAAGTAATTTCTTTGGTAGAAAATAATTCATTGGAAATTCCCGCACTCAATAATTGTTCAATATTAAATTTTGCTGCATCAGCAGTACCAAAACTTGAACTTACCGTTTGCCCCTGCACGGTAACCTGAATTTCTTTGCCTGCAATATTTTTACCCATACTGGCATAAAAATTATGCGTTTTACCACCACCTCTTGCCGGTGGGCCGCCACGGCCATCAAAGAAAACCACATCTATATTATATTCTCTGGAAATCTGGGTAAGTTCTTCTTTTGCTTTATAGATGCTCCAGTTGGCCATTAAATAACCGCCATCTTTTGTGCCATCGCTGAAACCCAGCATAATTGTTTGATGAGAGTTTCTGCCTTGCAGATGTTGCCCGTAGGTTTCATCATTATACAAAACTTTCATAATCGCGGCAGCATTTTTAAGATCCTCAATGGTTTCAAATAAGGGAATAATATCAATATTTAATTCTTCTTTTTTCCAGCCACTCAGCAAAAACAAAGCATACACTTCCATCACATTTAATGCAGTTTTGCATTGGCTGATAATGTAGCGGTTGCAGCCCTGCACGCCATTGTATTGCTGAATGGTTTTTATTGAAGCAATAGTTTCTAAAGTATCTTTTATAATGCCTTCATAATGCTCCATTGAAGTAACAGCCTGTATTGTTATAAGGGCCTGTAGTTTTTTATTATCCGTTAGTGATGAATAATTTTCGGAAAGTATATTTTCTTTTTGGGCAACAGCTTCCAGCACTTTTGTGTGAATTCCGGCTTCCTGGCGCACATCAAGAGTAGCAAAGTGCAAACCAAAAACATGCACTTTACTTATCATGTTATTTACAAGATGTATAAACAAACCATTATGGTCTTTAATCAGCAATGCCCTCATGTTTTGCAATACATTAAGTATTTCTGCTGCACTGATAGAAGTGCGCTGGCCCGGAATAAAAATATTATCATATAGTTTCTTCTCCAGGTCTATCAGCATTTGTTCAACACCAATAAAAGTAAGTCTGCGCCTCATTCTTCTTACCTCTAAATAATAACATTTTATAATGGAACCACGCAGGGCATCTGCAACTTTTTGTGTAGTATCCGCAGTTACAAAAGGATTGCCATCCCTGTCGCCACCGGGCCAAAAACCCATTTTTATAACAGGATTTTTATCTGATAATAATCCGGGAAAAGCGGTAGATATCTGTGAAATAATATTACCTGCTGCATGATAAAAAACATTTTCTAAATACCATATTAAACTAATTGCTTCATCATACGGAGTAGGCTTTTGTTTTTTTAAAAAGGGTGTTTTGCCCAACTGTTGCAGGTACATATTAATATGGCTCACATTATTTTCTATCACTGCACGGGTGGTATCATTTATAATACCTAATACCGGGCCGGGATAAAACTGGGTGGGATGTGCCGTTAGCACTAAATGCACACAAAAATCTTTCAGCTTTTTTTCCAGCTCTTTTTCTTTACCACGGCTGTTTACTTCGGTCAGCAAATGTTTAAGTGTGCCTGCTCCCGTCATATCATTTACTGATGTAAAAGCTGCATCTTCCAATGCATCAAATAAAACCACCTGCCTTTCTGCATACTGGATAAAACGAAAAAGCATATCCAGCATTTCCGGCTGGGTTTTTACAGAAGTTTGTTTTGCAAAAAAATCTTCGATGATCTGCTCGGGGCTTAATTTTTTTTGAAATCCTTCTTCGCAAACAGCCAATAACATCGAAAGAAGAATGCCTGTTTTTTCAATACGGTGAAAAGGCAGTGAGGTAAAAAGGCCGTTGTACAGTTGAAATTTAATACCAACCTGGTTTTTAAACTGCTGCAAAGCCTGTGGGTCTTGTTCGTGCATATCCTTACAAATTAATAAATAGTTATGGCGCAGCAACCGGCGCATAAAAATAATCAGAAATTTTCAAAGAGGTTGAAATGAATATTATTTTACTTTAAATTCTATTGCAGTTAAAAAAATGCAGTATAATTTTATGATAATACTGCATCTGCAAAGCGTTCATCTTATCATTCTTTATTTCTTATGTAAACTAATTTTATGCCTGCCTTATCGGTTTCCCGTTTATCAATTTCAAATTGCGGGAGAGATTTTATAAGCGGTGTCAGTTTTAAAAAGCCATAATTTCTCGGGTCAAAATTGGGTTGTTTTTTTAATAATAAATTTCCTACATCACCCAAAAAAGCCCAGCCGTTTTCATCCGCGATATCATTAATGGTTGCAGCAATTAATTTCAATGTTTCTTTATTTATTTTATCTACAGAAGGCTTGTGTTTTGGCTTAATAATTTTTGTTTCCGTTTCACCTGTTTCTGTTTCCTGCACCAGCGGAATAATTTCCATATAAATAAATTTATCACAGGCCACAATAAAAGGATTGGGTGTTTTCTTTTGGCCAATGCCAAAAACTTTCATGCCGGCTTCCCTCAGGCGGGTGGCTAATCTTGTAAAATCACTATCGCTGGAAACAATGCAAAAGCCATCTACTTTACCGGAATATAAAATATCCATAGCATCAATGATGAGGGCAGAGTCGCTGGAATTTTTTCCCGATGTATAACTGTATTGCTGTATGGGCGTAATGGCATTTTCCAGCAATACACTTTTCCAGCCGCTAACGGTAGGCCTGGTCCAGTCGCCATAAATTCTTTTAAAAGTTGGTGTACCGTATTTGGCAATCTCTTCCATAACGCCTTTTACATTGCTGTAAGGCACATTGTCCGCATCTATTAATACGGCCAGCCTTATTTCTTTTTGAACATCCATGCTACAAGGTAATTATTTTATGCGAACGTCGAAAATAGTGGCTGATGAAGGGACAGATCCCAAATTTAAGTTCAGTATTTCTAATTTTATCAGTGAGCAAAATTTATTTGATAAATATTAGCCCATAGTTTTCCTGTAACATAAATTTTATCATTTAGAGAATCATAAGCAATTCCATTTAAAACATCTGCACGGGGATTTTTTTGATTTGCTTCATACTTTAGTGATCCAAGATCAATTTTTCCAACTACATTACCTGTTGCCGGATCAATCTTTAGAATGGTATTATTTTGCCAGATATTTGCATAGATAAATCCTTTGATATATTCCAGTTCATTCAAATTATCTCTTGGTATTTTATTTTCTGTAACTGTTATTATTTTTACTGGGTTAAATTTTTCGGGGTCTAAAAAAGTAATCACATCTGTACCATCACTCATTATTAAATTTATACCGTCTGTTGTCAGGCTCCACCCCTGAATATTTTTATAAGTAAACTTGCCGGTCATTTTAAATGAATTGGCATCGTAAATAAATCCCACCTGGTTTGTATAAGTTAACTGGTATAATTTATTTTTTAAAAACACAATGCCTTCGCCGAAATATTTTGACCGGTCAATTTCAATTTTTTTATCAAACCTGCCAGTAGCCAAATCCGTTATTCCTATCATTGATCTTGTTTGTGGCAGGTCATCAGGCGATCCGGTGCTTTCGAATAATTGGCCATTATGAAATAAAAAACCTTCGGTAAACAGGGATGTATCATGGGGGAAAGTATTGGTTACTGAATAATTAATAAAAGCTGAAGAATTAACCGGCACAAGAAAATTTTCTTTTTTACCCCCGTGATTTTCTGAGCAACTAAACAAAAGATAAAATGGGATTGTGAGGAGAATTATCAGTTTTGTTTTATAACTCATATAGTTAATTTAAAAATCAGTGGTATTCCAAATATAAACAACTTCAGGGCGCTTGTTTATACATTAATATATTCTTAGCTACATTTGTACGATATCAATCTGAATAATATTTTGAATTTATTTTCTACCAACAGCCGCATTATTGTTACCTGCAGCAACCGCCTCTCTGCTTACCTGCAGCAGGAAATTATAGAACTTGGTTTTAAACCCGTAAGAGTTTTTAAAACCGGCGTAGAGCTGGAAGGAAATCTACAGGATTGTATAAAATTAAATCTCAACCTGCGTTGCGCCAGCCAGGTGTTGTATTCACTAAAGGAGTTTCAGGCGTTTAACGCTGATGATGTGTATAAAACTTTGCTGGAAGTAGAATGGGAAAAAATTATTCCCGCTGATGGATATTTTTCTATCAGCAGTAATGTGAGCAACGAAACCATCAGCAATAATTTATATGCCAATGTAAAAGTAAAAGACGCTATTGCAGACAGGTATAGGGAGAAAACCGGTGCCAGGCCAGACTCTGGGCCAGAACTGAACGGCGTGGTTATTCATTTATATTGGAAAGAAGACCTGGCTGAAATTTTTTTAGATACTTCCGGCGATACTTTATCTAAACATGGTTATAGAAAAATCCCCGGCAAAGCGCCTATGCTGGAATCTTTGGCCGCAGCAACTATTCTTGCTACAAAATGGGACAGGATAAATCCTTTTATTAATCCGATGTGTGGCTCGGGTACAGTAGCCATAGAAGCGGCCATGATGGCTACCAACCGAAGGCCTGGTTTGTACCGGAGTAATTATTCGTTTATGCATTTGCGTGAGTATGACGAAAGTATTTACCGGCAGCAATTTGATCTGCTGGAGAAACAGGTAACAGCTCTGCCAGCCTTAAAAATAATTGCCACAGATATAAGTGAAGATGCCATTAATATTTCCAGGATAAATGCGGGCATAGCCGGGGTGGAAGAAATGATTGAATTCGGCGTGTGTGATTTTGAAGAAACACCCGTACCCGAAGATATGGAAGGTGTTGTTTATTTTAACCCAGAATATGGCGACCGCATGGGAGAAGAAGAAGAACTGCAGGGTACTTATAAACGCATGGGCGATTTTTTGAAGAAAAAATGCAAGGGTTATACCGGTTATATTTTTACCGGCAACCTTGAACTGGGAAAAAAAATAGGCCTTAAACCAAAGCGCCGTATAGAATTTTATACCGGTAAAATTGATTGCAGGTTGTTTGAGTATGAGTTATACGCAGGCAGCAAAACAATTATAAAAGAATAACGGTTCCCCTGCTTACAATCTTCCACAGGTTGAGTAATTATATCCCAAAAAAAATTATCAGCACTGTAAAAAAATAAATCTTTGTTCTTATTTATGCGGCATGTTATTTGAAAATAGGTGATTACATTTTAATCATTAAAACAAAATTTTTATGTTACGCAAAATTTTTTTTTCTAAAGCATATTTAGGTGCGGCAATAATAATGCTGTCTGTAGCGGCTGTAAGCTGCAACAATAATGATACTGCTTCATCTACTGATACAGCAATTTCTACAGATACTTCTACCACTATTAAAGTTGACCATACCGCAGCAGGTATGGATACTTCCAATAAAATGCCTTCTGCAATTGCAACAGATACAGCCGCAACTGTTGGTAGTTCAAAAATGAGCGGTTCAAAAATGGGCAATACAAAAATGACTGATTCCAAAATGCCGGGTAAAGGTATGGCTAAGCCAAATCCTGCAAAAAAAGGTATGAAGGGAAAAACTGTTATTACAGCCCCAATGAAAGGTACCGGTGCAATGGAAATGGATAAAACCGGCGTTTATAATAATGTAGAATTCATTCCTTCTTTCCCCGGTGGAAATAAAGGATTACAAAAATATTTTGATGATAATTTAAAGTATCCTGAAGAGGCATCAAATGAAGGCGTAGATGGTATGGTAAAAGTATCTTTTGTGGTAGATGAAAATGGTAAACTCAGTTCGCCACAAATTATCGGCGATAAATTGGGTTATGGTCTGGAAGATGAGGCATTAAAAGTTGTAAAACAAATGCCTGCATGGACACCCGGAAAATTAAAAGGGGTAAATGTAAAAACCAGATATACGCTACCTGTAAAGTTTCAATTGTATTAAAATCCGTACACTACAATAAAATAAAAGAGAAGCCGTAATAGCTTCTCTTTTTATATACTTATGCTTTAAAAAAATAATTAGTTTCTTTTCTCCCGAACCCAATCGGGCCGAATTAAATTTCTAAAATCCTACCCTTAAACCATTGGTTGCTCTATCAGTTATTTAAATAAACTATCTTATACATTATTTCTGATAAACAATTTTGTATGATACGAAAATTACTGATTGCAGTTCTGTTAATTGCCCTTCTTATTGAGTTGGGATTAACCGGAGGCGCTTTTTTTGCAAAAGAAGTTACGCTGGCAAAGTTTGGGGTAAGCTTAAATAATGAAACGGCTTTCCTCGGTTACATCATCGCATGGTGCCTGCTTTTCGTTTCACTGATTTGCTTACTTGCAATCTGGCAGATATGGAAAAATAAAAATTATCATATCCTATGCTACATACTGGGCTTTTGGTGGATAGGTATTGGCATCGGTATTTATTTTGCTTTTAAAAAACCGGAAAATTTATTTTTAGATTCTTTAAAAGGAGTACTGATTGTTTTACTTACGAAATTCAGTGAGCCTAAAATAAAGTAAAATGAAAGCAAAAAAAACACCCTGAAAAATCAAGGTGTAAAAATCATAAATCATAAATCATAAATCACAAATCATAAATCACAAATCATACATCTATCCCATTTTCTTTTTCAGATTATCATCAATGGCATCTAAAAATTCTTCTGTATATAAATAATTTTCTCCGTGGCTTACTTTATTTCCGTGAATGCATACGGCCAGGTCTTTTGTCATTTTACCGCTTTCTACGGTTTCTATACAAACTGTTTCCAATGCATTACAAAAATCAATCAGCGGCTGGTTGCTGTCTAATTTTCCACGAAATGCCAGGCCTCTTGTCCATGCAAATATAGAAGCAATCGGGTTTGTAGAAGTTGGCTTGCCGGCCTGATGATCTCTGTAGTGGCGGGTTACCGTGCCATGGGCCGCTTCTGCTTCCATGGTGCTTCCATCAGGTGTAATTAAAACAGAAGTCATTAAGCCCAGACTGCCAAAGCCCTGTGCTACGGTATCGCTTTGTACATCGCCATCATAATTTTTACAGGCCCATACAAAATTGCCATGCCATTTTAAAGCACTTGCAACCATATCATCTATTAAACGATGCTCGTAAGTAATACCTGCGGCTGCATATTTTTCTTTAAACTCTGCCTGGTAAATGTCTTCAAAAATATCTTTAAAGCGGCCATCGTATTTTTTAAGAATAGTATTTTTTGTAGAAAGATATAAGGGCCATTTTTTGCTGAGCGCCATATTAAAACAACTCCTGGCAAAACCCATAATACTTTCATCGGTATTATACATGCTCATGGCTACACCATCACCTTTAAAATTATATACTTCAAACACCTGTGCTGCGCCAGCTCCCGATTCACTATCGGGATCCGGTGTAAAGGTCATGGTAAGTTTTCCTTTGCCTTTTATAACGGTATCGGTTGCCCGGTACTGATCTCCAAAAGCATGACGGCCTACGATGATGGGCGCCGTCCAGTTAGTAACCAGTCTCGGTACATTCTTCATTACAATCGGTTCCCGAAAAACAGTTCCGTCTAAAATATTGCGGATGGTACCGTTGGGCGATTTCCACATTTGCTTCAGGTTAAATTCTTTTACCCTGGCTTCATCAGGCGTAATGGTGGCGCATTTAATACCCACGCCGCAGGCTTTAATAGCATTGGCTGCATCAATGGTTACCTGGTCATTTGTTTCATCCCGGTATTCCATTCCCAGATCAAAATATTGTATCGGAACTTCTATATAAGGAAGTATCAGTTTGTCTTTAATAAATTTCCAGATGATCCTTGTCATCTCATCGCCGTCCAGTTCTACCACGGGATTTACTACTTTTATTTTAGTCATTCTTTTTATTTATAAATTTTAAGTGAAGTATATTTTGCAATGTTATCAAAATCTTTATCATTGTGCAAAAGGGATAAATTATTTTTTAAACAGATAACGGCTATCAGACAATCATTTGGTTTGCGGATTGTAACGCCTTTAACTTTTAAAAATCTAAATAAAGAGGCAGCATCCGAAGCCATATCTATCTGGTTGTATGAAATAAATGGATGTTCTAAGAAAGCTTTTTTTGTTCTCAGAAAAACTTTCTCATCTTTTATGCCTTGTAATACCTCCTGTAATATTACAGGTAGCATACACAGGTCATTTGCTTCAATGAGGCTGACTGTATAATCAGTTCTTTCATCAATAACCCCATTTAAATAATCTACCCAGACACTCGTATCAACTATTTTCCCATTTATCATATGTTCTCATTTCTGCCAGGTTTCCCTCCCATTTTACCTTACCCTTTAATGAAAGTAACAACTGCCTTTTATGGTATTTTATTATTTGATCTAAAGCAAAATTTACAACCTCTTTTTTTGTGGAAAGTTTGGTAAACTTCATTGCTTCGGTCAAAAGTTTATCATCAATATCAATATTCGTTCTCATACAAATAAATTTACTATACACAAATATAATCAATTTTGTACACATCGGGTTTTTTTGAAAAAAACAACTGCGAAGTATTATAACAGGAAATCTTAATTTTTAATTATGTTTACTTTCTAAAACAAAAAATCATGACAACACAAGAGGTAGCCAACCGGTTTATGGAATTATCCAAAGAAGGCAAATACGACAAGATTCAAGAGGAATTGTATGCACAAGACTGTGAAAGTATTGAACCCGCTCATGCTGTGGGTGCCGGACTTGCAAATGCCAAAGGCATGGACGCAATTAAAGAAAAAGCTAAAAAGTTTAATGAGTCTATTGAAGAAATGCATGGCGGCTACACCGGTGACCCAATTGTGGCAGGTAATTATTTTTCCGTAGCAATGGGCATGGATGCAACAATGAAAGGGGCAGGCAGAATGAAGATGGATGAAATAGCTGTGTATGAAGTAAAAGATGGTAAAATAACGAAAGAGCAATTTTTCTTTTAAAATTTTCACGCAAAGACACAAAGAAAACAAAGTGCTCCGGGAAGGGGTAAATACTTTATTTTCTTTGTAATATTTGTTTTGTTGTGTGAAATAAATGCTACAAATTCCTGATGATCTCATCAGCAAACTCACTGGTCTTTAAGAGTGTTGCTTCTTTCATTAAATTATAAAAATCTATAGTTACCGTTTTGTTGCGGATGGTTTTGCCAACGGCGTTGGTAATCATTTCTGCGGCATCTCTCCAGCCCATATATTCAAGCATCATTACCCCACTTAATATTACTGACGAAGGGTTCATTGTATTTGTATTTGCAAAACGGGGCGCTGTACCATGTGTGGCTTCAAACACTGCATGGCCGGTTAAGTAATTAATATTTGCACCCGGCGCAATGCCAATGCCACCAACCTGTGCGGCCAATGCATCGCTGATATAATCGCCGTTCAGATTTAATGTTGCTATTACAGAATAATCCTGCGGAGCCAGTAAAGCCTGTTGCAAAAAATTATCGGCAATAGCATCTTTAATAATTACTTTTCCACCAACGGCGCTTATTTTCATTTCTTCGTTGGCCACGGCTTCGCCACTTTCTTTTTTAGTTTTTTCCCATTGCTGCCAGGTGTAAACGTTGCCGGCAAATTCTCTTTCGGCCAATTCGTATCCCCAGTTTTTGAAAGCACCTTCGGTATATTTCATAATATTTCCTTTGTGCACAATGGTAACAGATGGCAATTTACTGGCAATGGCAAATTGAATGGCAGAGCGTATCAATCTTTCGCTGCCATCTTTACTCACCGGTTTTATACCCAGCGAAGTTGTTTGTGGAAAGCGGATATTTTTTACACCCATTTCAGTTACCAGAAAATCAAGTAATTTTTTTGCTTCGGGTGTGCCAGTCATAAACTCGATGCCGGCATAAATATCTTCTGTATTCTCTCTAAAAATGGTCATGCTTACTTTTTCGGGTTGCCACATGGGCGAGGGCACGCCTTCAAAATATTTTATAGGCCTAAGGCAAACATAAAGATCAAGTTCCTGGCGCAGAGCCACATTTAAACTGCGTATGCCGCCACCAACGGGTGTTGTAAGCGGGCCTTTAATACTCAGTAAATATTTTTTAAAAGCATTCATGGTAGCTTCGGGCATCCACTCACCGGTTTGGTTAAACGCTTCTTCACCGGCCAATACTTTCAGCCAGTCAATTTTCTTTTCGCCATTGTATGCTTTTTGTACCGCTGCATCAAACACCCTTACCGCTGCTTTCCAGATATCCGGCCCAATGCCGTCACCCTCAATAAAAGGAATTGTTGGGTAGTTGGGAACCGTCAGTTTCCCTTCTGCACTCATGATTATTTTTTCTGCCATAATATTTTTAGCCCCCTCTATCTCCCCGAAGGGGAAGAAATGGAGAAGATTGTTTAGAAGAGTATTTTTTTTTGTGTAAACAAAATTTGTTTTTCAATCAGCTTCATTGGCTACGCATCTTTCAATCATCAAACCTTATTGCTTTTTTGTGCGGCAAAAGTACGGTAATCACAGCGTATTTATTGGCAATATGCTGCCACGAATGCACGAATAAATAATAAACTAATCATTCGTTTTTATTCGTGCATTTGTGGCACAAATTATTAAAAACCCAGGCTGCAGTTCAGCCAGCCGCTGTCAATATCCGCATTGTATTTTTTATAAAAATTTATGGCAGGTTCGTTCCAGTCCAGCACCTGCCACACCATGCCGCTGTACTTTTTTTCTTTACCTTCTTCAATAAGCCGGTTAAATAATAATTTACCTACGCCTTTACCTCTTAAGTTTTCTGTAACCAGCAGATCTTCCAGGTACAGGCGCTGCCCCTTCCAGGTACTGTAACGGATATAGTATAAAGCAAAACCGACAACATCGGCCCCCTCTATCTCCCCCGGCGGGGGAGGATATGGCGTAGATTGAAGCGTTGTTTCTGCTACAAATGCCTGCCACACCGGGTTTGGGCCAAAGCCACTTTCAATAAAATGGTTAATGTCAACGGTTACCTGTTCCGGCGCTTTTTCAAATACCGCCAATTCATGTATCAGTTCCATCATTCTTTTACAGTCTTCTTTTACCGCTTTTCGTATTTTTATATTCATAATTTTATGCGTTGTTTTTAATTTTAAAGCTGCTTTATGCGTGAGGGATTGAAACGGAAATCCTTTTTTGAGGAACGAAAAAAAGATTGGAGTGTAAAGCCCGGCCCAAAGGGGCACGCCCTAAATTTTTTCTGCTGATTTAATTGCAATATAAATATTATCTGCACATAATTTTCTTGTCATAATTTGCAGTGCGGTAAAGCTTTTTATAAAAATAAGAATATGAAACAACTTTTGGTACAATACGCCACTTATAATCTTTGGGCAAATAAAAGATTGGCAGATACAATTATCAATCTTACTGATGAACAATTGCAACGGGAAATAAACAGTAGTTTCAAAAGCATTTTTGCTACACTGCTTCATTTATGGGATGTAGAATATATCTGGTGGCAGCGCATGAAACTGCAGGAAAATCCGGTATGGCCCGGCACTACATTCAGCGGCTCGGTAGTGGAATTAAGCAATCATTTACTACAGCAGTCAAAACAATGGAAAGAGTGGGTAGACCTTGCAACAGAAGCGGCATTAAGCCATGAATTCATTTACCGCAATTCTAAAAAAGAACAATTTAAGCAACCTGTTTATGAAGCCTTGCATCATTTGTTTAACCATCAAACTTTTCACCGGGGGCAATTAATAACCATGTTGCGGCAGGTTGGGTTAACAGAATTACCGGTTACAGATTTGATCGCTTTCAGCAGAAAAAAATAAATGAAGGAAGTGTTAATTATGAGAAACAATAGTTTGCTTTATACCATATCCGCTATAAACAGCATTTTCATATTGCCAGCTAAAAATATCTTTATAAACCAGGCCCACACTGTCGGCATAAATTTCGTAAGCCTTTGTAAAAGCACTGTAATTATTTGGTGAAAAGGGCAGGTTATTGGCATCCAGGGAATCGTATTGCTGCACTGTGATGGTATTGGCAAAATTAAAATTTCCGATTTTTTTAGGTTGCGCTACATCTTTGTATGAATACTGCCAGCTATTAAAAAAGCTATTGGGATTGTATAGAGTCTGGCTGATATAACTATTGCCCAGCCAGCTTTTATTATCTGCAACAGCGTTTACCAATGAAATATAGCGAAGGTTATTTTCAACATATTCCAAAGAATTTTGTGCAGGCGTAAGGTAAAAGGTATTAGTGCTGTTCCATACGCCGAAGGTAGAATCATATTGATATCTGTATATTTTAAAAGTTTCCCTGTTTTGGTTATCTTTTATAATTTGTACAATAGAATCCTTAATAAGATAAGATCTTTTTACAAAATAAGAACCAAACGAAGCAGTAACTGTTGAGTCTAATTGATAAATAATATATTTCCCAAGCCTGAGCGCTGCATAGCTGTTGTAAGAAACAAATTTGGTATCACTGGTTTTTTTACAGGCAACAAAATATAGAGCTGCACCCGCAAGCAGAACAAGAATTAGTCGGTTGATTCCTTTCATTAAATAAAATAATTGATTATTATTAAGATGCTAATTTATTAAAAAAGCTGCTTGCTGCGTTGAATTATTCCACCGCCAACTACATCATCTCCTTCATAAAAAACAGCGCTTTGGCCGGGGGCCACGCCTTTTACATCGTTATAGAAACGAACAGTAATGCCATTTTGGTATGTAAACAGGTTGCTCAGTGCACCTTTATCTTTGTACCTGATTTTTGTAACTGCTTCCATGCCTTCGCTAACGCCTTCGTATTTCATCCAGTTCAATTGTGTAACCTGCATTTCGGTTTGGTTTAAATCATCTTCTTCGCCCAGTACCACGGTATTGGTTTCTGGAATAATTTCGGTAACAAATGCCGGTTTGCCGAGGGCAATATCCAGGCCTTTGCGCTGGCCCACGGTATAAAAAGGATAGCCTTTATGTTTCCCCAAAATATTTCCTTTAGGATCTACAAAATTGCCGCCATTTACTCTTTCTTCCAGCCCATGTACCCGGCGTTTTAAAAACCCCCGGTAATCGTTATCCGGTACAAAACATATTTCGTAGCTCTCGTTTTTTTTGGCCAGTTCGGGGTAACCAAAGTCGTGTGCCATCTGTCTTATGGCAGTTTTACGGTAAGTGCCGAGGGGCAACAGTGTACGTTTCAGCAAATCCTGCTGCAGGCCCCACAGCGCATAGCTTTGATCTTTAGTTTCGTCCACCCCTTTGCTTATAAACCAGCGGCCGTTGGTATGCTGGTGTACCTGTGCATAATGGCCGGTAGAAATAAAATCGCAGCCCAATGCATCGGCACGTTTCAGCAAGGCACGCCATTTTATATGCGTATTGCACATTACGCATGGGTTTGGGGTGCGGCCGGCAATATATTCTTCTACAAAATTATCAATTACAAAATCGCCAAACTCATCCCGTATATCTAAAATAAAATGCGGAAACCCATGCTGTACTGCCGCCTGGCGGGCATCATTAAAGCTATCAATATTGCAGCAGCCGGTTTCTTTTTTGCCGGTAGTGCCCACGCTGGTAGCATAGTCCCAGGTTTTCATGGTTATCCCCACTACTTCATACCCTTCTTTATGAAGCATCAAAGCCGCCACGGTGCTATCAATGCCACCGCTCATTGCCATCAGTACTTTCCCTTTTTTGCTCATGCCGCAAAGATAACAAATATAAAAAAGAAGGAAGGGCAGAAGAGACGAAGCTATTTATGAAAAGCGAAAGATTTTGGGCGGTGATCGGTAGGTTAAAATCAGCTTTTGTCCGGGCTGTGCGCTGTAGCCCTCGTTCCTCGGGCTGCCGCTTCCATCCCGCCGCTTTTGGGCGGTAGTTCATTTTTCAGCCGTTTTACCACAGAGTACACAGAGTTTTTTTCACAGAGTGCACGGAGTAAGAAATACAATACGATTAAAGAAATTTCTTTGCGTGCTTAATTTCCATTGCAGGCTTTGCGTGAAATAAATGTTGTTTAGGTTTTACCACAGAGCACACAGAGTTTTTTTCACAGAGTACACGGAGTAAGAAATACAATATGATTAAAGAAATTGCTTTGCGTTCTTAGTTTCCTTTGCGGGCTTTGCGTGAAATGTATTCCCATTTTTCCCTTATTTTGCATTATGCAGCAATACCTTAAACTTCTTACCCATATCATACAAACCGGCACCGATAAAAGCGACCGGACCGGCACCGGCACACGTAGTGTTTTTGGCTACCAGATGCGCTTCAATCTGCAGGAAGGTTTCCCCATGGTGACCACAAAAAAACTGCATTTAAAAAGTATAATTCATGAGCTGCTCTGGTTTTTAAAAGGCGATACCAATATTGCTTATTTAAAAGAAAATAATGTAAAAATCTGGGACGAATGGGCAGATGCCAACGGCAACCTGGGCCCGGTTTACGGCAAGCAATGGCGGAGTTGGCAAGGTGCAGATGGGGTAGAAGTGGACCAGGTTTCTGATTTAATTCAACAGATAAAAACAAACCCCGATAGCCGCAGGCTTATCATTAGTGCATGGAACGTGGCCGATTTGCCAAAGATGAAGCTGATGCCCTGCCATTGCCTGTTTCAATTTTATACGGCCCCCTCAAACTCCCCCGGGGGAGGACGGCGCAGTTTAAGCTGCCAGCTATATCAAAGGTCTGCTGATGTGTTTCTGGGTGTGCCTTTCAACATTGCTTCTTATGCATTATTTACCATGATGATTGCACAGGTTTGCGATATGGAACCGGGCGAATTTATCCATTCCTTTGGCGATGTGCATTTATATAAAAACCATTTTGAGCAGGCTCAGTTGCAATTAACAAGAAAACCATTTGCATTAGCACAAATGAAAATAAACCCGGGCGTAAAAAATATTTTTGATTTTGCATTTGAAGATTTTGAGCTGGTAAATTATGAAAGCCATCCGGGGATAAAAGCACCGGTAGCGATTTAAAGAAAGAAGAATTAAAAAATAATAAATTAATAAAGCGATGACCAAATTATTTATTTTCTGTTTTATTCTTGGTGTACAGTGCAGTGTTGCCGGCACGGTAGATACGGTAAGTATTTACAGTAATGCAATGCATACCAGTTACAAATGCGTGGTAGTAAAACCAAACAGTTACAGGAATAGCCAACACAAATTTGAAACAGTATATCTGCTTCACGGCCACTCGGGAAGTTTTAGCAACTGGATAAAGCTGGTGCCACAAATAATGAAATATGCTGACGAATACCAGTTGATCATCGTTTGCCCAGAAGGCAAATATGCCAGTTGGTATTTTGACAGCCCTGTGGCAGACAGTATGCAGTTTGAAACTTATGTGGGTAAAGAAGTTCCTGCTTTTATTGATAAGCATTACCACACCATCCAGAACCGCAATGCTAGAGCTATTACAGGATTAAGTATGGGCGGCCATGGCGGATTGTTTTTAGGTTTTCGCCATGCAGATTTTTTTGGTGCCTGCGGCAGTATGAGTGGCGCATTGCTGATAGATCAAATTACCGGTAACCAATACGGTTTAAATAAAATTTTGGGCGACACTTCTAACAGGCAACGCTATTACGATTATTCCATCATGAAAGAAATGGAACAATATCCTAAAGATTCCCTCGCCATCATTATTGATTGCGGCACAGAAGATTTTATTATAGAAATGAGCAGGGCTGTTCACAAAAAAATGCTTGCTTTAAAAATCCCTCATGATTATACCGAAAGGCCGGGCAGGCACGAATGGAATTACTGGCGCAAGGCACTGCAGTTTCAATTGCTGTATTTCAGAAATTTTTTTGATGTGAAGAAAGCCGGTTAGTTATTCATCCCTCGCAGGTATTTTGATAAAGGAGTTATTAGCTCAAAAAAATATTTAGTGTTTTTATGCGTTGGGCTTTGGAAGCAAGCAACTCAATAGTTTAAAATATCTCATTGCTAAAACCTCGCCGGGATAGTTTTTTTGAAACATTGAAACGGGGAAAAAGAATAGAGTTTAAGACGCATGGTATAATTTAGCCCCAACGGATTAATATTCGTTTGCAACGTTGAATTACTGCCCTATTGATTTAATAATTAAATTAAGCAGCTCTGCAGTTTTATCTGTATCAAGCCACCGTGCTACAACTACAAGGTCGTGTTGATTATCTATTATTATATAATTGCCTCCAAAACCTTCGGCATAATAAACGGCTGCAGGTACTGATGGAAATTTATTTTCCAGATTTGTCCACCACATATACCCGTAAGATTTATTTGCCGGGGAAGGCTGGTGAACTGCATTCACCCATTTTTCTGAAACGAGTTGTTTGTCTTTCCATTTACCATTTCTTAAAAACAGCAAACCAAACCTTGCCTGGTCAATGGTATTAATAAATAGTCCCCCGCCAAAATGCCCGCCGCCACTTACTGATTGCATCATTATGCCATCAATGTTTACAAAAGAATTATCATACCCATACCAACGCCATGTGGTGGATGCACCAATAGGATCCATGATTTTTTCTTTAAGTACCGCAGGCAAGGGTTTGCGCCAAACCTGCAGTAAAGAGTAGGCTAATAAATTTACTCTTACATCATTGTATTTAAAATGTTCGCCGGGCTCAAAGAGTTTTCTGTTTCTCCAGTCATCAAGTTTGCCGTCTTTTGCAGGACGGTCTGCCCAGTCATAAATATCAAATAAGCTACCTGCCCAGTCAGAGCTTTGCGTTAATAAATGCTGCCAGGTAATTTTGGAATTGTGCTCACCTTCAAATGTTGCATCCCAAACATATCCGTTCACTTTATCATTAATGTTCTTAATTAATTTTTCATCTAAGGCAACACCTGCAACTGTAGAAAGGTAACTTTTTGTAGCGCTGAAATCCATATCCACCCTGTTTATATCTCCCCATTGCCCAACTAAATATCCATTCTTAATTATTACTCCCGCAGGTCCGCCTCTTTGTTTAACAGGACCGGTAATTTTATAAAAAGGCTCATTGGCGTAAGCTTTCAGGTCTGCAATTCTGAGATCACGATCTACTTTATTTTCATTGCTGAGGGCAAAATGTATAGCACTATCCAGCAGCCTGCTGTTCATTTTTAATTCTTCCGGTTTCTTAATTTGCCAGTCTGCATCCGGATAATACAATTGCTGCCCGCATAAAGAAATTAAAATGAAATTAAAAAAGAGTATAAGCAGGGTCTTTAAACCTATTTTATTTTTCATATTATTTGATAATATTGATTAATAAAAATAAGAATTTTCCTCCGCTTTGGTTTTAATTTTACTGGCCAGAGTTTGCAATCCCGGGATTTGCAGGTTATTTTTTCAAGTTAAAATTTTCCTGCAGCCAACCTGTTGAATAACCATAAATTACAAGAGCCAGGATAATAAGAATAACCGTTACTATAATTATGCTGGTAGAAGAGTTTCGCTTTTGAGGGGTGTTTCCATAACTGCTTCGTTTATCAACGGGAACTACCGTTTTTGCTTTGATAAGTTTTCCACTATACTTACCAGTAAAACTTTCTATTTCCGGCTGGTTGTTTACAACCTGCTCCGCTAAAAAAATTTCTTTATTATCTATCAGTTCATAAGCCTGTAAAGTAGCAGGCAGTTCTTCTTTTCTTAAATCCATTTTGTAACAGGTTTAAAGTGAGCGTAAAAAACAATAAGTACAATAATTCTGCCATTAGGTACAAAACAGGTTACTAAAGTATATAAATAAATTTAGTAATGCAACAGGCAAATTATTTGGTTTGATTTAATTTGAAAGGTTTTGTTTTAAAGCAAATTTTATTGCTGCTGTTGGTAAAACTGCTACAATTTATTTACCAGGATGACTAAGGCGTATAAAAAATTACCTTAGCGTAAATAAAAATATTTTACAAACAATATTAATATGAAAAAGATCTTATCACTTATGCTTCTTTCAGGTTTAGTAATATCGGGTTGCCATCAAAAGCAGGAGGAATCAGGAGCAATTAAAAAATTACTTGAAAAAGAATCTGCCACCTGGAGAGCAGGCGACATTAAAGAACATGCAGCGTGTTGGCATATTCAGCCATACAGCCGTATATTGGTTTCCACCGCAGATGGGCGCACAATTGATGTTCCACCTGGTAATATGACAAATCCGTCCACTAAAATGGGTAATGGAGGATCTTCTGTAAATACTAATTACAAAATGAGTATAAATGGAGATAACGCATGGGTAAGCCATGATGAAGAATCAACAGGCAAAGATGGTATAAAAACTTATTCATTTGAAATCAGGATATTAGAAAAAATAAATGATCAATGGAAATTAACAGGGCAATCCATTCATATTTATAAACCCCGGTAAAGCTGCCGCTTTTAGCAACTGTAAAGGTTTATTACATTTTACAAACTGCGGAGTATTCAGATTTTAATAACTTTAATCCCTATGGCATGTAATAGTTGCCGGCCTGTATTTTAAAAGCAGCATGTACCTTTATTGATAAAATAAATTATATGGGTAAGTTTCATGAAACGATTAAAGAAGCCCACCTGGCATTTATAAGGAAGCAACATATTTTTTTCGTAGCCACGGCGCCGCTTAGTGCCACCGGCAGGGTAAACCTTTCACCAAAAGGATTGGATTGTTTTAAAGTTTTATCTGGCCACCAGGTTGCGTATATGGATCTTATCAGCAGTGGAAATGAAACATCGGCGCATACCCTGGAGAATGGGCGAATAAGTTTTATGTTCTGTTCGTTTGACAGTACACCAAATATCCTGCGCTTGTACGGTGCAGGATTTACAGTTTTACCCGGCACAGAAGATTGGGAAAAATATGCAGCATCTTTTACCATTTATCCAAGTACCCGGCAGATAATTGTAGCAAACATAAACCTGGTGCAAACTTCCTGTGGCTTTGGTGTGCCCATGTTTGAGTACTCAGGAGAAAGAGATATTCATTTTGACTGGGCAGAAAAAAAAGGGGCTGATGGGTTGAATGAATATGTGCAGCAAAATAATTTAAAAAGCCTGGATGGATTGCCTACAGTTATCGGGCTGCATAATTTTAATCAGCAGAAATAAAAAGTAACCTCATTTAAAAATATTAAGGTTTGATATGGACGGTGATGACCATTTTTTTAAAAATTAAACCTGCAGTCACCGGATAAACAGGTAGCACTTTGATAATTGTGTTTCATTTAAATATAATGAGGTAAGTAAATATTTTCTTTTAAATTGTAGCAGCAATTTTAAAGCTAAATCATCATGAAACAATTTTTAAGCAAACAGCTTTTATTGGCTGGTTACTTTTTTTTAATCAGTTCATTTGTTTATGGCGGCGGCAAACCCAAACCAGAATTTTACCAGATAACCATTTACAAATACACAACTGCAGCTCAGGAAAAAGTTTTAAATAATTATTTTAAAAACGCATTGCTGCCTGCGCTGCATAAAAACGGTTATAAAAATATCGGCGTATTTAAATCATTGGCCAATGATACTTCAGTTGTAAAAACATGGTATGTGTACATGCCTTTAAAAAATACTGAGGACTGGTTATCCATTTCAGAAAAATTAAATAAAGACACAGCCTATCAATCTGCAGGCGCCACATACCTTGATGCTGTTTATACAAATGCGGCTTACACAAGAATGGAAGTTATATTATTAAAAGCTTTTCCTTTAATGCCTCAAATGCAATTACCCAATCTTGCAGCAGCTAAAAAAGAAAGACTGTATGAGCTGCGGAGTTATGAAAGTGCAACCGGGAAAATATTTGCAAATAAAGTGCACATGTTTAATGAAGGCGGTGAGATAGATTTATTTAAACGCTTAAACTTTAACGCCGTTTTTTATGCAACAGTAATTGCCGGATGCCAGATGCCTAATTTAATGTACATGACCAGCTTTGAAAATAAAGCCGACCGGGAAGCACACTGGAAAAATTTTACTGAAGACCCCTTTTGGAAAAAGTTATCTGCCCTGCCCGAATACCAGCACAACGTATCGCATATTGATATTGTTTTTTTACAACCGGCAGAGTATTCTGATTTTTAAAATGCTTAATTGCCGGTATATGATTTCTCATTGCTGGGTTGCCTCCATTATTATAAACGCAGTATTTACTGAAATGACGATTCTCATTTTTTATTATGATTGCAATCATTTTAAGCGAAAGGGTATGCACTTAATTTTACATCAGATTCTATTTAACAAAATAGTTTTCTACAAACCGGTTCCTTGCCATCATCTAAATACCTAAAGTTGTTGAGATGTAAATTTTAAACAATTATTTAATACTTAAAAATTATAAAACTTAAACACAATGAACAAAATAAAAAATATTAAAGAAAAAAAAACAGGGCAAATAAGTTCGTTTTTTGTGATTTTCCTGTTTATGTCATTTTTTATAAATAATGTATCAAAAGCCCAAAGCAAAACATGGGTTGCCCCCAAAGCAGCCAGTGAAGTAAAAAACCCTTTGGCAGGTAATACAGAGATATTAAAATATGCACAGGTAATTTACACATCTTACTGTACCCCTTGCCATGGAAATAAAGGTAAAGGAGATGGAATTGCCGCAGCAGGGTTGGCAACAAAACCTGCAGATCACTCTTCTGATCATGTACAAATGCACACTGATGGCACATTATACTGGGAGATTACACAAGGGCATAGCCCCATGCCATCTTATAAAACTACACTTACAGATAACCAACGATGGGAATTAGTAAATTATATACGCACACTTGCAAAAAATAAAAAATAAAATTACCATGAAAGCAAAACTAATGATACTGGTATGTATGATAACAGTAAATATTTTACATGCCCAAACAGATACAACACGCTCTAATTATGCAACAAATTCAATTGTGGTTGATTCATCTTTGTTGGATAGAATTGATGCTTTGGAAAAACAAATGGATAATAAAAAATCAGGGGAAGAACATTTTATGATTGTTGGCTTAGCTACTTTTGGTTTTGTTAATAATAAAACTACCAATACTTTTAATGGCGTAAAGCAAGTTACAAGAACCAATAGCCTTGCCGATGCAGATCATTATGAATTTAGCCCGATGTTTTTATGGCGGCATGGTAAAAAATTTCTAATGGAATTTGAGCCTTCTTACACTGGTGGTCAACTGGGCGTAAACTGGGCTGATGTTTCTTATTTTGCAGCGCCAGGAGTTATATTGCGTGCAGGATATTTTGTACTCCCCTTTGGTTTTTATGGTAAACACCTTGCAGCCGGATGGATAACAAAGCTGGCAACTGATCCTTTTGGAATTACTGGTTTGCCACCATCAGATTTTGGTGTGGAAATGGAAGGAGGGATTCAGGCCGGAAATATGAAATGGAATTATGATGTTTCTGTTACCAACGGTATGCAATTACTTGGTGACGGAACTCTTCAAGGTGCAGGTGTAACCGACAATAATAAAAATAAAACCATTACAGGCAGAATAGGCTGGCTGCCTTTTTCTAATTCTTCAGTAGAGTTAGGAGTTTCTGGCTTAACAGGAAAAGTTGGTGATGCAGGTTCAAATTTTGCAAATGTAAAAACTGATATGTATGCTTTCGATCTAAATATGGTAGAGAATATAAAGCCTTTTCAACTCAATATAAAAGGGCAGTACAATATAGTAAATATAGGCCGTGCAGATTATATCAACCCATCTGATTCCAGCACTTACAGTTTTACCAACCATACTACCGCCGGATTTATACAAGGTTCGCTGCGGCCATCTTTTTCTACTAATAATGTATTTAAAAATTTCGAGCTGGCGGGCCGGTATGGTAATTTTAAAACTCCAACAAATTCAATATCAGGAGAAAAACAGAAGGGATGGGCATTAGGGTTAGATTATTGGCTCACCTGGAGAACAGTTGTAAAATTTACTTATGAAGCAATAAAAACAACCAATAATTCAGCTATCAATACTAACCTTCCTTTAGGTTCAGTAAATCAATCTAATTCTATGTACCTGCAATTTGCAATTCAATTATAAAATATATTATTATGAAACTCTTACATTATAAAAAACTAACTATAATAACTGTAGTAAGTATAATTATTTCGATTGGTTTAATATTTAATAGCTGCGCTGTAAGTCAAAAAGTAGAAGCCAAATCAGGAGCACAATTGTGGGGTGAAAATTGTCAGCGTTGCCATAACACTCCTTCGCCATCCACTTTTTCGCCTGAGCAATGGGAAACCGTTGGGATGCACATGCAAACCAGAGCCTTGCTTACGGATAAAGAAAGAGATAAAATTGTAGCTTTTTTGAAACAATAAATTATTAAACAGGATATTAGCGTTGCGTTATTGGTTCAACATATTCAATTGGTTATAATTCTGTTCTTTTAAATATTGTAATTGAGTTTGCCGAACAGTTAATTTATGGGCATTTAAAAAACAATTTTTTTTCCAGCGGTGTTTATATAATACCATCTTGATTTACTAAATAGTCTAACGGACTCCAATGGTAAATCAAGATGGTATTATCTTATATCTCCTGAAAATTTCTTTAAAAAGTTTAAATGAAAATTGGGTTTTGATACAGATACTCTACATTTACGATTCAAAACTTTTTTATGGAAGAAATAGAGATACCAACCGAACACCTGCATGAGGCAATTAAAGAAAAAACGGAAGAGCTTCTTAAAAGTGGAGAAGGTAAATTATCAATGTATATCGCCGTTTGTACAGCAATAATGGCCGTACTTGCTGCTATGGCGGGTCTGCTGGCAGGCCATCATTCTAATGAGGCTTTAATTAACCAGATAAAGGCATCCGACCAGTGGGCATTTTACCAGGCAAAATCCATTAAGGCAGAAATTCGCCAGACCCAATCATCTGTAACCGGTATTGCTGCTGCCAAATCTCCTGCAGAGAGTAAAAAAGAAGAAGAAGAAATAAAAAAAGCAGCAGAAAAATTCGAAAAATTAAGTGAAGAAGAGTTGATAAAGCATGGCTGGCTGGCAAAGTCAGTTACTTTTTTTCAGGTAGCCATTGCGGTATCTGCCATATCTATATTGACAAGAAAAACTTTTTTGTGGGTAGTGGGAATTTTGATATCTGTGGTAGGCTTAGCTTTTTTTATTACAGGATTATTATAAGAAAGGGAGAGGTCATTTTTACCGGTACAACTATTACCTGAACTTTTTTAATTTTTATTAAAAATTCAAATGTGTTTAAGGAAGTTTATTATTTTAAAACAGTAAGCATAAAAATCCCCTTTAACTTATAAAGGGGATTTTTTTAGTAATAGCGAAAAGACTAATTATGCTTATCTTCTTTCAAATCTTTTTTATCATCCTTTAAGTCCTTCTTGTCTTTTTGTAAATCAGCATTATCTTTTTTTACATCCTTTTTATCCTTCAAAAGGTCTTTTTTATCATTGCTTATATCCAACTTGTCTTTGTTTAAATCCTTGCGGTCATTCGTGATGTCCTTTTTGTCTTTCGAAATATCTTTTTTCTCTGCATTAATCTCATTTTGTTCCTTTTTTGCATCTGTTAAATCATGATTTTTTAAATCTTTATTACGTTCCTGCCGGTCCTTTTTTATTGCAGCATTATCGTTTTTGATATCCGCATTGTCTTTTTTAATGTCTTTGATATCTTTGTTTGCATCATTTCTATCTTTATTAAGATCGGCTTTGTCGCCCTTAATATCTTTTCTATCATGGGCTGCATCTTTTCTGTCAGAGTGCATATCCTTGCGGTCATGGTGCATATCCTTGTGGTCATGATGCATATCATGTACCGGATGTGTAAAAGGATGTTTACTTTGTGCATTGGCAGATGAGCTAATGGCAATTACCGCTATGGTAATAATTGTGAAACCTGTTTTCATTTTTTTTGATTTTTAATTTATAAAAGTGTAAAAAATATTACAAAGCAATTGACTGCGAAAAGGCCAGGAAATTTAATGAATTCTTTCCCTTAACTTCTTCTTAACGAAATTGCTATCCACGCAGCGTTTTCATTAAAAGCCATATACACCCATATAAATAAACCAACTTTTTCAAATACCGTGATATATGTTTTCATCACTCAACGAAGCCCCGGCCATTTTACTTTTTGGAACAACTGCAATTATGAAACGCAAGAGCGGTTTTTGTAACCTTCAATGCTGTACTCATGAATGGATTATGCTAATTTTCATTTAATTTACAAAATCAATTACTTCTGCACCAGCTTCTATACTTATTTTAATAAGAAGCTATTGGTAAATCAGGAAGATTGTGTAATCTTTTTTTAAGATTTCAAAAATTAATGGCATTATGAAAAAAGATGTGAGTGAAAGGATTAAAAATTTTAATGCAACCAGGGAACCGTTAGTGCTGCCTTTAAAATACAAAGCAATGGCGCAAAATCCTTTTGCTTTTTTTAGAGGTTCCTGCCACCTCTTTTATGAAGACCTGCTAACCAGTTATCCATTTCCCAGTTCTCCGCTAACATGGATTTGTGGTGATTTGCATATTGAAAATTTTGGGTGCTACAGGGGTGCTAACCATCTTTTGTATTTTGATATGAATGATTTTGATGAATCAGTTTTAGCTCCTTTATTATTTGAAATTGCCCGCCTGGTGGTATCTGTAGATATCACCACTGCTGAAATTAAGTTTTCTAAAAAAGAAAGAAGCAGGATCATTCAACAATTACTGCAGCAGTATAAAGATATGTTGCTTAATAATAAAGCGCAGAATATAGAAAAGGCCACCGCCACCGGTTTAATAAAAAATATTATTTATAAAGTTAATGAACGAAAAGAAAAAGAACTGGTTGCAACAAGAACCAATAATAAATTAAAAAATGCACGCCTGTTGGTAAATGACCGGTTGTTAGCCATTAATAAACAGGAAAGAAAAATATTGGCAGAGTCGTTTACTGAATGGTTCAGTAAAACACATGCCTGTGGATTTAAAGTAACCGATGCCGGATTTCGTATAGCCGGAACAGGTAGTATTGGGGTAAAACGGTATTTGTGCCTGCTTGAAAATGAAAATAATCCCCAACAAAAAAAACTGATTGATGTTAAAGAGGCATTACCCTCCTGCATACTTAACTATAAAAAACTTATACAACCCGACTGGCAAAATGAAGCAGACAGGGTTATTAAAACGCAGGAAATGATGCAGCATGTATCCCCTGCTTTTTTATCCGCTTTTCCCTTTCAGAAAAAGTGGTACGTTGCAAAAGAGATACAGCCTGCGAGTGATAAAATAATTATCCGCAGAAGTGCTAAACAAGGCAGCCATTTACCAAAATATGTGACAGATCTGGGTCTTTTAACTGCTTCTGCACAGCTTAGAAGCAGCGGCAGGTATCATGCTGCTACTGCTGATGAGCTAAAGGCATTTGCTGCAGACGAAAGCTGGATACCTTTATTAACAGAATGGTGTTTAAATTATACTGAGCAGGTTAAAAACGATTATGCTGTTTTTTACAAAGCATGGAAGGCAGGATTTTTTTCAACATAAAAGATTTTATTATGGATTACGAAATATTTATTCGTTT
Organism: Bacteroidota bacterium; assembly: GCA_031367625.1. Taxonomy (GTDB): domain Bacteria; phylum Bacteroidota; class Bacteroidia; order Chitinophagales; family Chitinophagaceae; genus Ferruginibacter. Next base: position 2,328 of record JANLQE010000177.1, on the reverse strand, counting down.
TTTATTAGCTGTACTTTGGGGTGGTATTGTAGGGGCAGAAAGAGAATACCGGGGCAAGTCGGCTGGCTTTAGAACTGTAATTATGATATCTATAGGTGCTTGTTTTTTTACTATGATGTCAATACGGATTGGTGGTGCCGGCAATGCGGATCGTATAGCATCTAATATTGTTACCGGTATTGGTTTTTTAGGAGCAGGTGTGATTTTTCGTGGCGAAAACCGGGTAAATGGTATTACTACCGCTGCCACTATTTGGGCAGTAGCTGCAGTAGGAATGGGTATTGGAGCTGGTTATTATTTTGCATCTGCCTGTGCCAGTATTCTTATAATAATTGTATTGGCCATTCTGCCTTTTTTAGAACAACTGATTGACCGGCTTAACCAAACAAAAATATATTCTATTGAATGTGTTTTTTCAGCACAGGCTACCCATCAATTTGAATGCCTGTTGAATGAACACAGTTTGAAATACAAACTTACAACCCAAATAAAAAAAGAGAACGATTTAGCTGTATGCTGGGTGGTACAGGGGCATGCAGACAATCACGAAAAATTTATTGCTGCTGTTATGAAAGATGTTTCTATAAAACGATTTGGGTATTGATTTTTTTAAAGCAAGGATCATTATGAATCAAATTAAATAAAAAATTTCAATTTTAATAATTTGTAAGTATTTTAAACCAATGAATGGAATAGGCTTTAAATTCATCACTCCCACAACCCCTGCGCATTGTAACAAACTGTAAATAACCTTACCTTTCACCAGCTAATAACATGGGTATAAATAACTTTGGCCAACTATTTTTATTAGATAAAAGACAGGCTTATGCTGAATTTAAAAGAAATAAGTAAAAAAATTATTAAGGGTGATTTTAGCAGCCTTCTGGGTTTTGGTAATGGCAACAACAATGTGCATCCTTCAGAAGTTGCTAAACTGCTTGGTGCAGTACCTTTTGACAACGCTTTGCAGGGGTTTAATTCTCTGCCGGCAAATACGCAGACAAAGGTTTTTTCTTACTTAGATATTCTTTTACAAAAAAAAATTATTAAGACAACAACAAAAACAAAAGCTGCATTTATTTTAAATGACCTTTTTTCTGATGACCGTGTTGCTTTTTATTCTTCCTTAAAAGGAATTGAACGTTCTACTTATTTAGAATTATTAAATGAAAAGAATAAAGATGCCGTACACGATATTTTAGGTTATCCCGATAACAGTGTGGCAAGATTAATTAATACAGATTTTGCAACCATTAACCCGGAATTTACCATTATCCAGGCAAGCGAATATTTAAGAAAAAATCATAAAGATACCGAAGCTGCCAATGTAATTTATGTGGTGGACAAAGAGGGAAAACTGTTAGATGATATTCCGGTAAGAAGGTTTGTATTAAACGACCCTGAAAAAAAAGTTGCTGATATTTTAGACGGTTATTATGTAAGCCTTAAAATGACAGATACCAAAGAAGATGCAGTTGCAAAATTTAAAGAATACGACAGGATAGTTTTGCCCGTAACCAATACAGAAAATATTCTGTTAGGTGTGTTAACAGTTGATGATGTACTGGATGCAGCAGAGCAAAGAGACACAAAGGAAATTCAAAATTTTGGTGGTGTGGAAGGGCTTGATTACCCTTACGTAAAAACAGGTTTTTTTACTTTGATAAAAAAAAGAGCCACCTGGTTAATTGTTCTTTTTGTAGGGGAAATGCTAACGGCTACAGCAATGGGATATTTTGATGCAGAAATTTCAAAAGCGGTTGTATTGGCTTTGTTTGTACCGCTGATTATTTCCAGTGGTGGCAACTGCGGTTCACAGGCCGCAACGCTTATCATCCGTGCAATGGCATTAAAAGAATTAACGGTAAAAGACTGGTGGTTTGTAATGCGGAGAGAAATTTTATCAGGCTTAACCCTTGGATTTATTTTAGGTAGTATTGGTTTTATCAGAATTGAAGTTTGGCAATACCTTCATTTATATGATTACGGCAAGTATTCCTTTTTACTGGCCCTCACCATTTTCTTTTCTTTAATTGGCATTGTAATGTGGGGTACATTAAGCGGCTCTATGATACCTATAATTTTAAAGAAATTTAAGTTAGACCCTGCAACTTCATCGGCGCCACTTGTAGCTACATTGGTGGATGTTACAGGCCTGGTTATTTATTTTACTATAGCTGCTTTTATTTTAAAAGGAACTATTTTATAAATCCAAACAATCCCAATAGCTGCATTTTTTAATGGACTATACCCTAACAATGAAATTTAAAACAAGAAATTTATTCAGGTTAATAATAATTACTTTTTTTAGTATGGCGATAAATTTAT
>JANLQE010000163.1:0-3529 GCA_031367625.1 Bacteroidota bacterium | reverse complement strand
TAAAAAATTTTCAGGAACCAGTACAGAATTAATGCGGTCGCTTACGGCAACAATATGCCCCCGGAATTCTGCTTTAATACCGGGGGCACCATAACATTCCAGTACAATATTTACAGCGCCTATACTGCTTTCGGAAAGCTGTGGCAAACCCTGCGCCGGTGCAAACACATTGTACATTTCTAAAAAATCTGCAGAAAAAATAATAGGTACATCCTGTTGCCCTAACTGCCATTTAAAGCCCGGGGGTACGGTATCTATAAAATCATCTTTTACCGATTCTAAAAACAGATCGGTGCTGAAGGGAATAATATTTCCGGCACTGGCCTTGGCCCGAAACTGGTTACTGGTAAGGGGTGCAGCATCATTTATAAAAGGCTGCGATTTTAAATCCTGTACATCGGCGCTGGAAAAGCGGTTATCGCTTCCCATGTTTTGATTGGTTATCGTTTTAGTTACAGAAACAAAATCAAACCCGTTTTTGCGTGGATTTTTATCTTTTATTAGCCGGTTAATATTGATATACATCTGTGCAGAGCATAATAATAATATCACACCAATTGCTAAACCCACATAACTGAATACACGGGATGATCTGTTTTGCCCGATGTTTAAAAACGGCGCAATATTTTTAAACGACAGGCTATTGTCTTTTATCAATTCAGTTGTTGAATTATTGATTGCCATTTTTTATTACTATAAATGTAAAATGCTGTCTGACTTAAAATATGCTCTCGGTTTTAGATCTGCTAAAATGATAGCAGCATTTTTTTTTGCAGCTTCTGCTTCTATCAACTCCATTGCTTTTTGCCGGTTGTTTTCATCAAGATGGCTAAAAGGTTCATCCATTAATAAAAAATCGAAAGGCTGCTGTAATGATCTTATGATTGCAATACGCTGCTGCTCGCCATAGCTGCAGGTACTGGCGTGCTGATATAGTTTAGAGGCAATGCCTAAATGCTGTGCCATTTCTTTAATATTATTTACAGGGTGAAAAGGCTGCAGCAATCTTTTTATATTAATGTTTTCATTTGCAGAGTGATCCGCAAATAGCCGCAGATCCTGGAAAATAATACTGATATTTTTACTTCGGTATTCAGCAAAATCTTCGGCTGAGAAGCTGTTGATATTTTTTTTATCAAAATTGATATTGCCTTTATAATCTTTTCTTAATCCATATAGAAAATGAATAAGCGATGTTTTGCCGCTGCCGCTTGGAGAAATAATCTGCAACTTTTGCCCTTTAGTAATCTTTATGGTATTATTCCAGATTTCTGAATGTTCAATTTTTTCCTTCTCTAAAAAATCAGGTAGTATTTTTTGTAAAATAATATTCTCCATAGTTGCTAATTAAAAAGCCGTCAAAAAAAATAAGGATGTTTTGACGGCTTGAAATTTAAAACTTATTCTTAGCGGATTATTTTAAGCTATCCATTTTCATGGCTTCTTCATCCCATTTGTAACCGATGGCTTTTTTCTTTTTTTCAATACTCCCCATGATGCCTGAATAATTATTCAGTTGTTTAAGGCTGTTGGTTGTTTTATCAACCAGGTTTATTTCCACATGTTGTGTAACTCCGCCATTGCTGAATTCGCCACCGGTTGCTATAAGGTTGTCCCACATTTTAACAGTGGCATCATATTGTGCATTCCCAAGGCTGTCTTTGGCTGCATCGTTTTTCATATACGCCAGAATGTATTGAAAATTAACGTAAACGCCTAACGGGCTGTTGTATATTTTATCTAAAAAAGGAAAACTGTTATTGCCTGCGGTGGTTATGTATTTATCTATGCCATCTTTATTATTACCTATGGCAAAATAATTATCATTGCTGTTGTAAAAAACTTTGCTACCGGCTACGGCGCCCATTTTTTCGCCGCCTATTTTTTTACCCGCATCTATTAATTTTCCAAAAGAATTTTTATCGCCGATAGATACTGAGAAAATAATATTTGCATCTGGTTTGCCCATGCTGTCTTTTTTAATATCAGCAACTGCAAAAACAATATCGCCTTTATTTGCTTTTATAAAATCATCCAGCGTAAAGCCAACGAAAGTAGCGCCCATGTTTGCAAAACCTTCCATGCCTGCCAGTTTTATAAATTCACGGATGCCTTCGGGTTTAAAATTCATTGCCAGTAAAACAGCAATGTCTTTAGCAGGTATCCTTTTTACCATATCACTGTTTACTTTGCTGCCACTGTATTTTTTCCAGATTGCTGTCATTTCTTTTCCGGCATAAGATTTAATATCTGCCACTATTTTTCCGTTTTCAAAATTAGCAGTACCCGCCACAATAGCGCCTTCATAAAGTTTGCTCATGTTCACCATACTTAATGCTGCCATACCCATAGAGGCGGTGTTAAATGCTTCCCCGTTCAGCCAGAAATGTATATCTGCTTTAGTGGATAGTAACTCCGAAAACTTTTCCTCTTTTGCCAGGCTGTTATCTTCCTTTAAAGAAAAAAGCTGGGCTGCTGCTACAGCTAAATCTCTTTTAACCCTTACTGGTGGCTGGCTGGCAGAATCATAAGTATTGCGAAACTTATTTACCTCATTCATTTGGGGAGCATCCATTACAATTGCAAACCTATCCTTATTCCATGATGCGGTCATTTTTTGATTGGTTAAAAAATGAATGCCGTCTTTTTCTGTTTCGGCAGATGTTTTGGTTGCATCGCTGTTGAACTGTTTAAATTTTGCTGCATCTTTTACCATTCCTTCTATTACTGCATAACCGCCGGTTGAATCTTTTTGTACAAAAAAGATAATATCATTTTTTATATCAATGCCGGTATTCTCTGGGTTATCTAACGCAGCTTTTATGTAGGCAGCTACAGCAGTATCTGCATACATATCTTTAAACAATTCATTTTGTTTTACTTCTGCCCAGGGTAATTTTGCAGTAACAGATCCGGTATTTATCTGTAACACTATGGCAGCAGTTTTTGGAATGTACCGGCCTTGTGTATTTGATTTTTTGGAGCAGGATGAAAAAATTATAACTGCAGTAAATGCAATCAGGATAAAAGAAAGAGAACGTGTTTGCATAAAATTGATTTTGTATTAATACGGAAAATATTTTTTAGTAACCTAAAGAAAAGCCCTTTAATGATTAAAAAATTTTACTAATTGGTCAAGCGGTATTATTTGCTGTACACTGGCCTTCAGATTTTTTACAACTGCTTCTTTCTTCTCTATTTCATTACTGCCCATAATGATAACGAAAGGTATATTTTTTTTATCAGCATATTTAAACTGCTTATCTAATTTAGCAGGTTCATGAAAAAGCTCACAGGAAATTCCCTGATTGCGTAACTGTTGCATAACACCTAATGAAGCTATACTTTCTTTTTCGCCCATATTAAAAAATAAAGCCCTGGTGCTTATCTGAAGATTTTCGGGGAACAGGTTCAATTCTTCCAGCACATCATAGATTCTGTCCACACCAAAACTAATGCCCACGCCGGCAATACCGGAAACGCCAAACAGTCCTGTAAGGTCATCATACCGGCCACCACCGCCGATGCT
>JANLQE010000160.1:0-22816 GCA_031367625.1 Bacteroidota bacterium | reverse complement strand
AGAAGTTGACTGATATTGAATTTTAACGGTTTTTCTTCTTTCGAGTTTCAGGATATTGGAAAACTCTTTTGGCTTTATCAGGATTCTTTGGATAATGATTGATATTTAATCTCTATCAATCAACTTCTGATACAAAGATGCGGCAGTAACAGTTGCATAACAAGAGCGGTATTGCTCTTTTTTGTACGTGACGTAATTACCGGGCTGGTAAGTAGATTAGCTGTAAATGAATGGGGTCTATACGTTTTTTTATTGCGTAAATGTACGGTTGCGTAGTGTATAAATGAAAGAAAATAAAATGCTGCATTCTTCTGCAATGCAGCATTCATAATGGTTTTAGGATAATAATAAATAAACGATACGCTTATTTGGAAAGGCTTTGTATAATATCATATTTGGTAACAATATGATACATGCCGCTTTCATCTTTACTTAAAACTGCGCCGTTTTCTCTATTTATAAAAGAGCTTAACCGCTCTACTGCTGTATCAAATGCTACTTCAGGATAAGCTTTTTCCATTACAACCCTAATAGCTTTATCCTTCACATCTGCATTATCTAAAATCTTATTAAATAAACCGTTTTCTGATATCGCACCTATATTCATCTCTCTCTCTAATACAGGTATATTTTCTATATCATATTTCTTCATAAGGTTAATGGCATCCATTACTGTTTGATCCGGTGATATGCTTATTATTTTTTGTGAACCCCGGCCGCTTATTAAATCTTTAAATGTTTTTACATCTAAAAAACCTCTTTCCATCATCCATTCATCATTATATACTTTACCTACATACCTGCTGCCATGATCGTGAAAAATCAATACAACTACATCATCTTTTTTTAACTGGCTTTTCATTTGCAACATACCCTGCAGGCAACTGCCGGCGCTGTATCCGCAAAAAAGGCCTTCTTCCTTGGCAATACGCCTGGCCATTACCGCACCGTCTTTATCCGTAACTTTTGTAAATGCATCTATTACACTCATATCATAATTATCAGGCACAAAATCTTCCCCAAAGCCTTCACTGATGTATGGATAAACTTCTTTTTGATCAAGTTCTCCTGTTTCAAAATATTTTTTTAACAGTGAGCCATAACTGTCAATAGCCCACACTTTAATATCAGGATTTTTTTCTTTTAAATATTTACCCGTACCCACGATAGTGCCACCGGTACCTGTGGCCACAACCAAATGGGTAACTTTTCCTTCTGTCTGTTCCCAAATTTCAGGGCCGGTTTGCTCATAATGCGTCTGCCTGTTGGCAAGGTTATCATATTGATTTACGTACCAGGAATTGGGTACTTCTGTTGCCAGTCGTTTGGACACAGAATAATACGAGCGGGGGTCTTCAGGCTCTACATTGGTAGGGCATACAATTACCTCTGCACCTACTGCTTTTAAAATATCCGCTTTTTCTTTTGATTGTTTATCGGTGGTAGTGAATATACATTTGTATCCTTTTACACATGCGGCCAGTGCAAGCCCCATACCTGTGTTACCACTTGTGCCTTCTATAATTGTTCCACCGGGTTTTATTTTTCCCTGCTGCTCTGCTACTTCCAGCATTTTTAAAGCCATCCTGTCTTTAATAGAGTTGCCTGGGTTAAAATATTCTACTTTAGCCAAAACTGTACAGGGTAAATCTTTTGTTATTTTATTTAATTTAATAAGAGGAGTGTTGCCAATAGTTTCCAGCACATTATTTAACCACATAATATTTATATATTTTTTGCAAATGTAACAATTATAAAGCGCTGTTTTTTATATTGAATGGGTAAGGGAAATTAGAAAAAAAACTACAACTCAATAATCAGGTTAACTACATTTTATAAAGTGAAGTAAGGTAACTTTACAACCAACCAATTATCCGGCGAAAGACATAAATCTTATGAAAACCGCCATTATCCATGTAAAGATCATCACCTCAAAACCATGTGTAATTTTATAAAAATTGCCAATGGACAAAATTTAAAATAGCCCCTTTATATTTTTTAAAGGGGCTATTTATTTAGTAAAAAAACATTACAGCTTTATGCTGTCAGGTATTAAAAAGGGTTTTATTTATGTAATATTTCTACCGCTTTTTTTATACTGTGATCATCTGTATTTACTGCTTCAAAATAACCTTCTGTTCTAAACAGTTGGCGTGCAACTGATAATTTTAACGCATTGTGCAGGAATATTCTTTCCTTGTCTGAAATATTTTTTACGTCAATAGAATCTTTTGCAGCTAAAGTTTCAAACAGCTTCCAGTTATCCTGCGTTATATTGAATAATTTTACAAACTCTTCAGGGGTTTTATAATTATCAACTAATTGCGGCGACATTAAAAAATACCGGTAGCCAAAATCATTTAATATTCCTTTGCTGTAAATTTTTGCAGTTGTAAGGCTCATCCTTGCTGTATCTGCAGCTATAAAATAATCGGGGGTAATGCCACCGGCACCAAATATTTTTTTACCCGATTTTGTTTTAAATATTTTGGTAGTATCATTTTTAATAGAATCAGCACTGGTAAGTTCGCCTTCTGTAAACCGGTTATAAAATTCATTATAATACGCTTTGCCACCATTAGCATACGACCGTTGAATACTTCTGCCAACGGGGGTATAATATCTTGCAATGGTAAGCCTTAAGGCACTTTTATCAGTTAAGTTAAATTGTTCCTGCACCAGCCCTTTTCCAAATGTTCGGCGGCCCACAATAATAGCCCTGTCCCAATCCTGCAAAGCGCCAATTAATATTTCACTTGCACTGGCAGTTCCTTCATCAGCCAATACAACCAATGCTCCTTTTTCAAACTGCCCTTCTCTGCGGCAGCGATATTCTTTCTTTGCCACATGTGCCCCTACGGTGTAAGTAATTAATTTATCGCCGGCCAAAAATTCATCTGCAATTTCTACTGCTTCTTCCAGTACTCCACCGCCATTATCTCTAAGATCTAAAATCAGTTTTTGCATGCGTTGCTTTTTCAATGCTTCCAGGCTTGTCATAAACTCCCGGTAAGTTTGGCTGGAAAATTTATTGAGCCTTATATATCCAATAGTACTGTCAAGCATATACGCAGCATCTACACTTGTAATGGGAATAATGCCTCTGGTTATTTCTATTTGCTGCGTTTTGCCATTACGCAAAATAGTAAGCTGTACTGTAGTGTTTAAAGCACCTTTTAATATTTTTCTAATTCTGTCAGTATTTATTTTTTTACCGGATAAAATGCTGTCACCTGCCTGCAGAATTTTATCGCCGGTTTTAAGGCCTGCTTTAAATGCCGGCCCGTCTTTTAAAATATTTGTTACATGAAGGGTATCATCAATCACATTAAATTCTATTCCTACGCCAAAGAAGCTTCCGTTAATATCTTCATTTACTCTTTCTAAATCTGCAAAAGGTATAAAAGCAGAGTGCGGATCCAGCCGGGCCAGCATAGCCTGTATAGCAGTATCTGCCAGAGAATTTATATTTACATTATCTACATAATGATTTTGTATTAAATCCATAATTTCCTGTACAGGCCTGCGCTTTTCTACATAAAAAAAACTTTTTCCGGGCATGCCATCCCTCATTTTATATCCTAAAAATAAGCCTGCAGTCATTGTTAGGCTAAATAATAAAGGCAACCAAACCTGTAATTTTTTCTTATACATTATGTAAAATTGTTATGGTATAAATTTTAGAACTTATCAACCGGCAGCGAAGGTAATTTTTTTGAACTAACTATTTTTGGTACAAAATTTTAAAATGAATGATTTACCTTGATGGCTTAAACGGATCGCTATAATGACTTCAATATTAATTGCCGACAGCGGCTCAAGCAAAACTGAATGGTGCCTCCTGACCGGTACAAAAAAGAAAACGATTATTACGCAGGGAATGAGCCCGTATTTTTTATCCGGCGACCAGATAAAAAAAATACTTGTAGAAAATATTTTACCCGAAGTAAAAAATTCGCTGCCCGCAAAAATATTTTTTTACGGTACAGGCTGCAGCAATGCCGGAAATGTAAAAATGGTAAAAGATGCTTTTAAAGCAGTATTTAAATCAGCGGATGTATTTATAGATCATGACCTGATGGGTGCTGCTAAAGCACTGTGTGGAAATGAAAAGGGTGTAGCCTGCATATTAGGTACAGGGTCTAATTCCTGTTACTACAACGGAAAAAAAATAATTAAAAACAGCCCCGGCCTTGGCTATGTGCTGGGTGATGAAGGCAGTGGGGCATATCTTGGTAAAAAAGTAATTCAATATTACCTGTATAATACTTTTGATGAAGACCTGATGGAGCGCTTTAATGCAAAATTTAATACAGATGCAGCAGGTATTTTAGATGCTGTTTACAAAAAGCCCTTACCAAATAAATATCTTGCCGGGTATGCTCTTTTTTTGGCAGAGAACAGAGGACATTTTATGATAGAAAATATAATTGAAGATGGCTTTAATGATTTCTTTTTTAATCATATTTACAAATACCGGGAAAGCTGGACAATGCCTGTACATTTTACCGGAAGTATTGCTTTTGGCTTTAAAGATGTATTAAAAGATATGTGCCATTCTTATGAGCTGCAACTGGGCAAAGTATTAAAGCGGCCAATGGATGGATTGATAAAATTTCATGAACAAAAATAAACTTACATGGCTTTTCAAAAAATAACAGAATCTGATTCCCCCTATCATCATCTGGAAAAGATGAAAATGAGACAGTTACTGGTGAATATAAATGAAGAAGATAAAAAAGTGCCTGCGGTAATAGAAAGAGTTATTCCCGAAATAGAATTATTAGTACAGGCTATTGTAGATAAAATGCTGCTCGGTGGCCGGTTATTTTACATTGGGGCAGGCACAAGCGGCAGGCTCGGTATTGTAGATGCAAGTGAGTGTCCGCCTACTTATGGTGTGCCATACGGGCTGGTAATAGGCATTATTGCCGGTGGCACCAAAGCCATAACAGAAGCAGTAGAATATGCCGAAGATGATACCGGGCAAGGCTGGATAGATTTATTGGAACACAATATAAATGATGCAGATGTTGTAATAGGAATAGCTGCAAGCGGTACTACCCCGTATGTAATAAAAGCATTGGAAAAATGCAGGGAAAATCATATTGTTACCGGTAGTATCTGTTGCAATCCGGATGCGCCTTTAAGCGCCGCTGCAGATTATCCAATAGAAGTAGTAGTAGGTCCCGAATTTATAACTGGCAGTACAAGAATGAAGAGCGGTACAGCCCAAAAACTGGTGCTTAACATGATTTCTACAGCCACAATGATACAATTGGGAAGGGTAGAAGATAATAAAATGGTTAACATGCAGCTTACCAACGATAAATTGGTGGATAGAGGCGTAAAAATGGTTATGGAAAACCTGGCAATATCAGAATATGAACTGGCAAAAAAATTACTGCTGCAATATGGCACAGTAAAGAATGTTATGAAAAATTACCAGCCATAAATTTTTCTTGCACGCTTTAGAATATAATAGTAAATTGTTATACTATTCGTTCACCAAAAGCCTCCGTTATGAAATTCAAAATTTTACTCTCCGCATTTTTAGTAACTGTTGCAACAGCTTCCTTTGCACAAAAAAATAATATAGCATACGCCATTACAGGCGATGGTAATAATGATTTTATCTGGATGAATATACGCCAGATAGATTTATCAACGGGGTTAGTGGGTAAAACAATATTTGACCACAACAAAACTCATTTTTTAATGACCGATATTGTTACTAAAAAATCTGTAGATCAGCCAGCAATACCAAACGGAAATATTTGGGAAAGCGCAACTTCGCCTACCGGTACATTTGTAGCCGCTGCAGCCTACGACAAACGAAGTAACAAACTTTTTTTTACACCTATGCGTAGCGGAGAACTTCGCTGGCTGGACCTGAATATAAAAAATGAGACGCCTTCATTTTATACCTTTAGCAGCACAGCATTAAACACCGGCGATAAAAATGATGAAGCAAATCATATTACCCGGATGGTAATTGCCGCTGATGGTAATGGATATGCCGTAACCAATGATGGCAACCATTTAATACAATTTACAACCGGTAAAAAACCCGTTATCACCAATTTGGGAAATTTAGTAGATGCAGAACAAAACAGTGGCCTCTCTGTTCATAATAAATGCAGCAGTTGGGGTGGCGATATGCTGGCAGATGCTTTTGGCAAACTGTATATCATTTCAGCCAACCGTAATGTTTTTGTGGTGGACATCAATACCAGAGTAGCAGCTTTTACCGGAACGATCAGCGGCCTGCCCGGCAACTACACTACTAACGGTGCAGCAGTGGACGCTGATGGAAATATTGTTGTAAGCAGTGCCAATGTTTTTGAAGGATATTATAAATTAAAACTGGATGATTTGAAAGCTGTAAAAATAGAAGGTTCAGATAAAAAATACAATGCTTCTGATCTTGCCAATGGAAATTTATTACTGCAAAAAGAAGCAGATGCTTTAAATAAATTTTCTCTGTCAGGCAGCGATGTTTTTAAAGGCAGCAATATAATTTCTGCCAACAGTAAAATATTTCCAAATCCTGTAACAGCATCTTCATTTAAGCTTATGTTAGATGGGTATAAAGATGGATTTTATACCGTTTTAATAACCGATGTAGCTGGCCGTGCTTTGCAAAGCAATAAAGTTAATATTATAAAAGGGCAACAATTTGAAACAGTAAATTTATCAAACAGGCCTACAAAAGGTATGTACATGGTAAAAGTACTGAATGCACAAAAACAAATAATCTTTACCGAAAAAGTAATGATACAATAAGTATTTTTTGGGTTATTAAGTCCGGAGGCTGCTGAATGGCAGCCTCTTTTTTATGCTTAAAAAGCTGACAGTTATTTAATTCTTTTATCAGAAATTTGCAGAAACCTTTATCATCATTTTATGCAGGATATAGAACCTTTTTATAACTGGCGGCATTTTTACTCTGCTGAGGATGACAGGCGTTCTCCTTTTTATGGCCGTACCTACAGCGAATTTGAATATTCACAAACCCTTTACAATTATTATATTCATCCGCAGTGGGATGATTTTGGCTCCCGTACACTTTACATGAAAATACTTTTTACAGATTATGAGCAGCATTATGCTATCATAGAACTGCTGGGCGAATGGAATGATGCCATTGAAAATGACATCATGACTTTGCGGAGAGAAATTACAGATAACCTGTATGCACAGGGAATTACAAAATATATTTTAATAGCAGAAAATGTATTGAATTTTCACAGCAGCGATGATAGTTATTATGAAGAGTGGCAGGAGCAACTGGAAGATGATAATGGCTGGGTAGTACTTATAGATATGCCCGAACAGAGTAAATATGAATTTAAAAAAGCCAGGCTTACCAACTACATTGAACTGCTGGAAATGCCCCAATGGCGCACCCTGAAGCCTGAATTTATTTTTCAGACTGTAGATAATGAAATGCTGAAAAGGCTGGATTAAATACTAATGATTACTGCATCAAAAGTGTAATGAAGAAAACAATTATAAACAAAAAAATTGCTTTACAACATTTACAGTGCTGTATTTGTTACTCATTTGCAGCACTCTTAAAAAAAGAATTAAACGAATAGCCGATTTTGCCGCTGCGTAACGTATTTTTGCAGCACCAATTACTTAACAATATTTTCTATATATGACCTGGAAACATTTCTTTACTTCTTCCATTGGGAAAAAATTTACAATGGGGCTTACCGGCTTTTTTCTGATAACATTCTTAATTGTTCATTGCTTTATAAACTCAATGATATTCTTTAATGACGGCGGGCAGACTTTTAATCATTGGGGTCATTTTATGGGTAGTAATCTTATCATCCGCACCATGGAAATAGGCCTGTTCGTGTTTTTGTTATTACATATTGTACAGGGGCTTTCTCTCTGGAAACAAAATAATGCAGCCAGGCCTGTTAAATATGCAGTGAGCCATCCTGAAAAAAACAGTACCTGGTACAGCAGAAGCATGGGGCTTTTGGGTACATTGATTTTATTGTTTTTAATTTTGCATTTATATCATTTTTGGTTGCCATCCCGCTTTGGTGGCATGGCAAATATACAAGCCCTGGAAACTACCACTTTAGGAGAATATTCCAACCAGGAAGCACATAATCTTTACAAAGAAATGCAGTTAGTATTTCAAAATCCTTTGGCTGTAATTGTATATGTGTTGGGAGTTTTTTCATTGTGCTGGCATTTGCTGCATGGGTTTCAAAGTGCTTTTCAAACGTTTGGTATTAATCATAAAAAATACACGCCGCTTATAAAAATAACCGGATTCGTTTATTCAATTGTTATATGCTTACTGTTTGCATTAATGCCAGTATCCATTTATATGGGATGGATAAATTAAAAGAAGTTTGAAAATTGTTTAATAAAAAAATTATGTAGGGGGGTGTTCCGATATCTGTCGGAGCCACTGAAGCTGATTAAAGGTATAATGCCCGGTACATAAAAAATGAAAGTACCACATGTAGAAAGTTGATAAAAAAAATATGCAGCCTTTAACCTGCTATCAACCATCAACCATTAACTATCAACTAATAAAATGCTATGGTTTTAGACTCAAAAATTCCGCAGGGCGAAATGAAGGAAAAGTGGAACGGTTATAAAGGACACGTGAAATTGGTGAACCCTTCTAATAAACGCAAGCTTGAAATAATTGTAGTGGGCACTGGCCTGGCCGGGGCTTCTGCTGCAGCTTCATTGGGCGAAATGGGGTATAAAGTAAAAACATTTTGTTTTCAGGATAGTCCACGCAGGGCACACAGCATTGCAGCGCAGGGCGGTATAAATGCTGCAAAAAATTATCAGAATGATGGAGACTCTGTGTTTCGCCTATTTTATGATACGGTAAAGGGTGGCGATTACCGCTCCAGGGAAGGAAATGTGCATCGCCTGGCAGAAGTGAGCACTTCTATTATAGATCAGTGTGTGGCACAGGGCGTACCTTTTGCAAGAGAATACGGTGGCTTATTAAGCAACCGTTCTTTTGGCGGAACGCAGGTGCAGCGTACCTTTTATGCTGCCGGACAAACAGGCCAGCAATTATTACTGGGTGCTTACAGTGCTTTAGAAAGACAAATTGCATTAGGTAATGTAACGCAATACAGCCGCCACGAAATGCTGGATGTAGTTAAGATAGATGGAAAAGCAAGAGGCATTATTGCCAGGGATTTAGTATCCGGAGATTTGGAAAGGCACTTCGGCCATGCGGTACTGTTATGTACCGGTGGATATGGAAATGTATTTTATTTAAGTACAAATGCTATGGGCAGCAATGTAACTGCCGCATGGAAGGCACATAAAAAAGGAGCTTTTTTTGGCAACCCCTGTTTTACCCAAATTCATCCTACATGCATACCCGTTAGTGGCGACCATCAAAGCAAGCTTACTTTAATGAGCGAAAGTTTACGGAATGATGGCCGGATTTGGGTTCCCAAAAAAGAAGGCGATAACAGAAAGGCAACAGATATACCTGAAGAAGAAAGAGATTATTACCTTGAAAGAAGATACCCCGCATTTGGAAACCTGGTGCCAAGAGATGTGGCCAGCAGAGCTGCCAAAGAACGCTGTGATGCAGGCTACGGCGTAGGTACAACAAAAATGGCTGTGTATCTTGATTTTGCTGATGCCATAAAACGCTACGGCAAAATAGAAGCAGGAAAGCCAGGCAATGAAGAAGCCGAGGAAGAAAGTATTATTGCATTGGGCAAAGATGTAGTGAAAGAAAAATATGGCAACCTGTTTGAAATGTATGAAAAGATAACCGGAGAAAACCCTTATGAAATGCCGATGCGGATATACCCTGCAGTGCATTATACTATGGGAGGCCTTTGGGTAGATTATGAATTGCAAACAACGGTACCGGGTTTGTATGCTTTGGGCGAAGCGAACTTTAGTGATCATGGTGCAAACAGGTTAGGCGCTTCTGCTTTGATGCAGGGCCTGGCAGATGGTTACTTTGTAATCCCTTACACTTTGGGAAATTATCTTGCTGATGATATCCGTACTGCTGCTATTTCTACTGACCATCCGGCTTTTGTAGATACTGAAAAAGCAGTAAATGACCGTATGTATCAATTAATGAATATTAAAGGAAATAAAACGGTAGAAAGTTTTCATAAACGTCTCGGTAAAATAATGTGGGATAAATGCGGTATGGCCCGCAATGCAGAAGGATTAAAAACTGCCATAGAAGAAATAAAAAACTTGAAAATAGAATTTTGGAGTGATCTTAAAATACCTGGAAGAATAAATGAAATGAATAATGAATTGGATAAGGCCGGAAGAGTGGCAGATTTTATTGAGTTAGGCCTGCTGATGTGCATGGATGCATTGAACAGGAACGAAAGCTGCGGCGGCCATTTCAGAGAAGAAAGTCAAACCGAAGATGGCGAAGCAAAACGGGATGATGCCAACTACAGCTATGTATCTGCATGGGAATATAACGGAGAGAATAATTGGGAATTAAATAAAGAGCCATTGGAATTTGAAATTGTAAAACCAACACAGAGGAGTTATAAATAAATTGTTGTATTGATTTATTGTTGTATTGGTTTAGTTATATAAAGTCGAATTTATTTTATGACTTCAATAATTCAAAATATGGCTGATGAGAAAAAGTATTTAAAGCTAAATGATTTTGAGGCCTATAAAATTTCCTTTCATTTGAGCAATTATGTTTGGGAAGTGATTTTAAAATGGGATCATTTTGCAAAGAAAACTATCGGCTCTCAATTTGTTAATGCTGTAGATTCCATTTCTGCAAACATAGCTGAGGGCTTTGGGCGGCATTTTAAAAAAGATAAGGTTAAATTTTACCGTTACAGTAAAGGCTCTTTAAAAGAGAGTTTTGATTGGAATGAAAAAGCAAGAGTAAGAAAACTGATCACGGAAGAAGAGTATAAATTTATTTTTGCGGAATTAGATAAACTTCCGAAATCTATTAATTCTCTGAAAAATACACAAATGAAAAATTAAGTATTTAGTAAAATAACTGCTTAATATACGGACAAAACAACAATTAAACAATAAAATAATTTAACCATTTAACAATGGAACACTACAATATGAACCTCACCCTTAAAGTGTGGAAACAAAAAAACAGCAAGGCAAAAGGCAACCTGGAAACCTATAATGTAAAAGAGATTTCTTCTGAAATGTCTTTTCTGGAAATGTTTGATGTGCTTAATGAAGAGCTGATTGAAACAGGGAAAGAACCTATTGCTTTTGATCATGATTGCCGCGAAGGAATTTGCGGCAGTTGCAGCATGTATATAAATGGACAGCCACATGGCCCGTGGCAGCAAAACACTACCTGCCAGTTGCACATGCGGGCTTTTAAAGATGGGGATACCATAGTGGTAGAACCCTGGCGCAGTAAGGCTTTTCCGGTTATAAAAGATTTAATTGTAGATCGTACTGCCTTTGACCGCATAATACAGGCGGGTGGTTATATAAGTGTGAATACCGGCAACGCACAGGATGCAAACAGCTTGCCTATAGATAAAAAAAATGCAGATGATGCATTTATGGCAGCGGCCTGTATTGGTTGTGGTGCCTGTGTAGCCGCCTGCAAAAATGGTAGTGCTATGTTGTTTGTAGGTGCTAAAATTTCTCAATTGGCTTTGTTGCCGCAGGGACACCCTGAAAGAGAAAGCCGTGCATTAAATATGGTTACGCAAATGGACAAGGAAGGTTTTGGAAACTGTACAAATACTTATGCATGTGAAGCCGAATGCCCAAAGGGAATATCTGTGGCAAACATTGCCAGGATGAACAGGGAATACCTGGGCGCAGGCCTTGATACGGAAGATTAATCTTTACATGCAATATTGTTATACCTTCTCTTTGCAGAAGGTATTTTTATTTGCAGCATTAATGTTGCGGCGTAGGTCTAACCTAATAATGATAATTTTAAAAACATAACTAACTAAGATTGAATTATAAAAGGATATATTTATTTACCATGGCCATTATGCTGATGCATTTACTGCCTGCACAAAACAATCCGTCTTCTTTATCTAACCTGCGTAAAAAATATATTGTTGTACAAATGCCTTCTCAAAAAATAGACAGCCTAAGCATTGCACCAGGTACTATGTCTGTTTTAAATGTACCGGCTTCTGCCTATAAATTAGATGAAGTAAATGCAATATTGTACTGGAATATAAAGCCTCCGTTTGATACTGTCTTAATTACTTACCGGGTATTTCCTTTTAAATTAAATGCCGCAATTCAACACTATAATTACGACAGTATCCGCCATAATTTTCTTGCTGAAAAACCATTAAAAATAAGAACATCTTCTGCCCAGTTAAATCCTTTTCTTGATTTTGGAGGCGTTCATACGGAGGGAAGTTTTGGCAGGGCTATTTCATTTGGCAACAGTCAGGACGCTGTTGTAAACAGTACCTTAAACCTGCAACTGAATGGGTTTATCGGCGACAGCCTTGAACTTACGGCTGCAGTAACAGATAATAATATTCCCATACAACCAGATGGTAATACACAAAACCTGCGGGACTTTGACCGTATTTTTCTACAGATAAAAAAAAGAAAATGGCAGGTAAATTTCGGAGATATAGATATCAGACAAAGCAAAAATTATTTTCTTAATTTTTATAAACGTTTACAGGGTGTTTCTTTTATAACTGATAATAAAATAAGTAAAAATATTTCTAATTCTTTATTGCTCAGCGGTGCCATAGCCAAAGGAAAATTTACCCGCAATATCCTTACCACCCCGGAAGGAAACCAGGGCCCATACCGGCTCAAAGGGGCCAATAATGAACTATATTTTGTGGTACTTGCAGGAACAGAGAGAGTTTTCATTGATGGTATTTTACTGCAGCGTGGCGAAGACCAGGATTATGTAATTAATTATAACACTGCCGAAATTTCGTTTACACCACACCGTTTGATAACAAAAGACAGCAGGATACAGGTGGAATTTGAATATGCAGACAGGAACTACCTAAATTCTCAACTTTATGCAAATGATGAAATAAATTTTTCCAATAAACTTTCTGTATATCTTGGTGCTTATTCAAATTCGGATGCAAAAAATTCCTCTATAGATCAAACACTTGATCAGCAGCAAAAACAATTTCTTTCGGGTGTAGGGGATAGCATTGGAAAAGCATTTTACCGTAATGCGGTGAGAGATACTTTTTCTCTGGGTAAAATTTTGTATAAAAAGATGGACACGCTTTATAATGCAACTGTTCGTGATTCTATTTTTGTGCAATCATCTAACCCGGCAGATATATTATACAATTTATCTTTTAGCTATGTGGGGCCTGGCAGGGGCAATTACAGGCAACTGTTAAATGCTACCAATGGAAAAGTATTTGCATGGTTACAGCCAAATGTTTTTAACCAGCCACAAGGCGATTGGGAACCGGTAACATTATTGGTTACTCCAAAAAAGTTGCAGGTATTTACTGTTGGTGCCGATTATTTATTTACCCCAAACCTGAAATTAAAATCGGAAGTGGCGCTAAGTAATTATGATGTAAATCTTTTTTCATCTAAAGATAAAACGGATGATAAAGGCGTGGCTGCAAAATTTGTTTTGCAGGCTGATGATAGAAAAATAAAGCTCGGCAGCAAACAGTATCTTTTTCAAGCTATACTTGGGTACGAGTTTGTACAAAGCAGGTTTAAGCCTTTGGAAAGATTGCGCAATGTAGAATTTCTACGGGACTGGAGCCTGCCTTTTGATGCAGCGGCTGCCGATGAAAAGATTAGCAATGCATCTGCAAAAATGAGCGATAGCAAAGGCAATAGCCTGCAATACGAAATTGCTAACTATAACCGGAGCGACAGTTACAACGGATGGCGCCAAAAAATAAATCATTACAGCCAGTTTAAAGGTTTTAAGATTACGGGCAATACCAGTTACACTACTTTCAACAGTATTTTGCGAAAAGGAAATTTCTTCAGGCCATTAATAGATGTAAAAACAACATTAAAACAATTCCGGTTAATGGAAACCGGAGTAAAATATACCGGTGAGTATAATAAGCTTACCGATAAAAATGCTGACTCACTTACTGCGGCAAGCTTTGCTTTTAATGTGTATGAATTTTATGTAAGATCTAACCCGGCCAAATTGAATAAATGGGGTTTTTCTTTTTTTAAAAGAAATGATTTACTGCCGGTGAAAAATGTTTTACAGCAGGCAGATAAAAGTAATAATTTTACTTTCAATACTGAATTACTAAAGAATGAAAGGCATCAACTGAAGTTTAATATTTCTTACAGAAGTCTTCATATTATTAATGCTGCAGTAAGCAGGCAAAAAGAAGATAAAAGTTTATTGGGACGAACAGAATACCTGGTTAATAAATGGAAAGGGTTTTTAAATGGCAATGTTTTGTATGAAATAGGTAGTGGCCAGGAACAGAAAAAAGAATACAGTTATATAGAAGTTCCGGCTGGGCAGGGGCAATACACCTGGATAGATTACAACCACAACGGCATACCTGAGTTGAATGAATTTGAAGAAGCCATTTTTCAGGATCAGCGAAAATATATCAGGGTTTTTACGCCGGGTAACCAATATGTAAAAGCAAATTACCTTCAGTTCAATTACAGCCTTAATCTTGATCCTAAAGCAATAATAAAATCTACAACTGCCAGGGGATTATTAAAAATATTATCCCGGAGTAATACCAGTTCTGCCCTGCAGATAAGTAAAAAAAATATTTCTGATGGTCATTTTTTATTTAATCCTTTTAGCCAAAAACTGGTTGATACTGCTTTGATTTCTTTAACGTCATTTTTCTCTAATACTTATTTTTATAACAGAACCAGTTCTAAATGGGGGTTTGATTTTACACACAGCAAATCATCAGGAAAATCTATTTTGGCTTATGGTTCTGAGAGCCGCAACCTTAAAAATATTTCGGGAAGGATAAGGGTAAACCTGAACAGGAATTTTGTAAGCAACTTTGTATTAAGGCAAACAAAAAATATCTTAAATACCAGCGCTGCAAAGTTTGATAACCGTAATTACAATATTTTACAAAATGCTTTTGAACCCAACATCAGTTATATATACCGGTCTAATTTAAGGGCAACAATTGGTTATTCTTATGCTAAAAAGAAAAACACCATTGATTCTCTGGAAAGCTCAGTAAATAATGCACTTACTGCCGAAATAAAATATAACATCCTTTCCAGCAGCAGCATAAATGTAAAGTTTACAGCAAACCAGATTGCATTTATGGGTTATGCAGGTGCAGCCAATACCACTGTGGGTTACATTTTATTAGATGGGCTTGTGCCAGGCAAAAATTATTTATGGAATGCAGAATATACAAAACGCCTGGGAGGTAATATAGAAATCAGCCTGCAATACGAAGGCCGTAAACCGGGTACTACTAAAGTTGTAAACATTGGCAGGGCATCTGTAAGGGCACTTTTTTAATAAAAACAGCGGCAAATTTCTTTGCCGCCGTTTTTTAAATATTGAATTAGCGGGAGCATTCGAATATTAAATATTGGATAAATCTTTTTTAGGATATTGCATTTTAAAATTAGCTAAAAAGGCCACCTTTTTTTAAAGGTCTGTAAGCTTCTCCTACTTTAAAGCCATTATTAAAAACTTCTATTTTGTAATTACCTGTAAGAAAGCTACTGTTTTGCTTCCAGTCAAATGTTACATTTTGTCTTTTGTTCTGTGTATAATTTACATCCAGCTTTTGTGTAAATGGTTTCACCTCACCATCTCTTGTATTAAAAGTACCAGAACCTAATGCATCTACTGCAACGGGTGTACCGTCAGGTGCAGTTATAAGTACATATAATTCTTTTGTACCAGAAGCTGTAACCATATTTTCATCTAAGTCAAAACTGATCCTTAATTTATCTACTCTTTTTGCAGTTGTTGTTTCTTTTTCTTTACCACTTTTTTTCTCTTTAATACCTACTATATTAAAATTAGATGCATGTAAAGTAGAAGCAATGTCGATTGTTTTCTCCTTATCCTGTATAACTATATTAGTAGAATCATAATCTTTATGAAATTTATTTCTTTGTGCGGTAACAACTGCTTTTTCCTGCGTAAGTTGTACTTTTTGTCCCTGTAGTACTTCTATCTGGGTTCTATACCCTTCAAGATCACCGTTTAAAGAGGCAATAAGCCTTTTGGCTTCACTTAATTCGCTTTGCGTTGCATTTGACTTACTTAATAAGGCTTGAATCCTTACTTTTTTATCACTAATATCCTTGTCTTTGGCAGAGATAGTACTGTCTTTTTTTGAGTTAGAAGTTTTAAGCATGTCATAACGCATAGTAGCATCTTCCAACTCTTTTTGTAACTCATCCCGTTGCGTGGATGTAGTGGCAATTACATTCTCTTTCTGATCAATTGTTTCTTTTGTTTTGCTTTTATCAAAAATGATATAGCCCCAGGTACCGAGTAGTGCTGCAATCAGTACACCTGTAATAATAGTTCTTGTATTGTTTTTAGATGTTGTAGAAGTGGTTACCTCTTTATGAGATTTATCCGCTTCAGGGAAATTTTCAAAAGCCATAATAATAAGTTTTTCGTATTAGTTAAATTGATTAATGTTTATTTTCAAACCAGGCAGGGATTAAAGGGGATAATTGGATATTTTTGTTTTTAATGAATTCGGCAAGATGTTTTCCAAAACTATGCCAAAAGCACTTTTTATAGTAAATATTTATTAAGATAAAAGTTAATATAGGTTAATAAGCAATAGAAAATGAGCGCAGAAAAAATATTGGCAGGCTGGAAAAAAAAATCATTTAAACCCGTTTATTGGTTGGGAGGGGATGAAGAGTATTATATCGACATGCTGATGAATTATGCCGAACACAAGATTTTGCCGGAGGAGGAAGCTTCTTTTAACTTAACAGTATTTTATGGTAAGGATGCCGATTGGGCCGCCGTTGTAAATGCCTGCAAACGGTATCCAATGTTTGCCGAAAAGCAGGTGGTTTTGCTAAAAGAAGCACAGCACATGAAGGATATTGAAAAACTGGAGCCATACATTTCATCTCCATTATCTTCCACCATTTTTGTAGTAGGTTATAAAGGTAAAACAGTAGATAAAAGAACCAAACTTTACAAAATACTGCAGGCAAATGCAGAAGTATTTAATACAGTAAAAATAAAAGAAGATAAATTGCCGGAATGGATTGGTGAATTAGTACAATCAAAAGGGTACAGTATTAAACCCAAAGCAATAGCACTTTTACAGGAGCATATTGGTAACGATCTTAGCAGAATTGAAAATGAAATAAATAAACTTTCTGTAAATCTAAAAGGCAAACAAAATATTGATGAAGATGATATTGAAAAATACATCGGCATAAGTAAAGAATACAATGTTTTTGAATTGCAGGCCGCTATTGCAAAAAAAGATTTAGCAAAAGCAATAAAAATATTAGCCTATTTTGAAAGCAACCCCAAAGCCATACCTATTCAACAGGCGCTGCCGGCTTTATATTTTAATATCAGTAAAATTTATGGAATTTATGGTATGAATGATAAAAGCGATACGGTATTAAAACCATTGTTTTATTTTAATGCCAATGCTTTGCAACAGGCAAAAGATATGATGAAGAATTATGGTTACACTGGTGTAGAGAGATTGTTACTTTTATTGCATCATTACAATTTAAAAAGTGTTGGAGTTGGAGATAGCGGAACTTCACCTGTTTCGCTTATGAAAGAAATGGTATTGAAAATGATGTTGTAATTATTGATTACAGTCAATGGGCAATGGGCAATAAAATTTTCGGGGTTGCGAGATAAAAAGGAAAGTGTTTACAGAGGTTTTTTAAAATGACCATTGACAAATGATTTAATCAAAGGTTCAATAAATTTAAAAACTCCTTAGTGCATTAATTTTATCCTTTGCCAGTTGCACTTTCAGCGCATCAAGGCCACTAAACTTTACTTCGCTTCGCAGCCTTTTTTTTACTGTTACTTTTATGGAGAGCCCATAAATTTCTTCGTCAAAATCAAAAATATTTACTTCAATAACCCTGTTGGTTCCGTCAACGGTGGGCCTTATTCCAATATTCATCATACCTTTTAGCTGTTGAATGTATGATGCTGAATGTTTAATTTCCACTTCTACAGCATATACCCCGTTTGCAGGAATTAGTTTTTTTTCATCTTCAATTTTAAGGTTAGCAGTAGGGTAGCCGATGGTTCTTCCCAATTTATTTCCTGCTATTACTTTGCCTGAGAAAAAATAATCATACCCAAGGTATGCGGCGGCTGTATCAATATCCCCGGTAAGCAATGCTTCCCTTATTTTGGTAGAACTGATAATTACATCCTGCAGTACATGCTCCGGAATTTCTTTTACTTTAAAATTGTGCTTTAAAGCTTCTTTTTCCAGCAAATGGTAATCTCCTTCACGGTTATTGCCAAAGCGGTGGTCGTAACCAATAATAATGGTATGCGGATGAAATTTATCTACCAAAAAATGCTTAATATATGCTAAGGCGGGTTGCTCTGCAAATGCTTTATTAAACGGAACTACTACAATATTTTCGATGCCTTTTAAATGCAGCAGTTCATATTTTTCTTCAGGGGTATTTAAAATATAAAGCGGCTTTTTTAAATTATCAATTACCTGTTTTGGGTGCGGATAAAAGGTTATCAACACTGGTGTGCCTTTTACTACTTCCGCCTCTTTTAATAACTGTTCAATAATGAGGCTGTGCCCCAAATGCACGCCATCAAAGGTACCTATGGTAATAATGGCATTGGCAAACTCTGGCAAATGATTAATGTCTGTATAAACCTTCATAAAAAATTGCTGCAAATCTAACTGATAATTCAATAATCAATTAAGGAGAATTTTTTAATGGATAAATGAAAATTGAAAATTAGCTTTGCGGCTCAATAACAAATATGAGTTTATATAACAAACGTGGTGTTTCTGCACAAAAAGAAGAAGTGCATGAAGCGGTAAAAAATCTTGACCAGGGCTTGTTTCCCAATGCGTTTTGTAAAGTGTATCCCGATTATTTAGGCGGCGATGATAATTTTGTAAACGTGATGCATGCAGATGGCGCCGGCACAAAAAGTATTCTTGCCTACCTGTACTGGAAAGAAACCGGCGATAGTTCTGTATGGAAAGGTATTGCACAGGATGCTGTAGTAATGAACCTTGATGATTTATTATGCGTAGGCATTTATGATAATATTATTTTTAATTCAACTATTGACCGTAATAAAAATTTAATTCCCGGAAATGTACTGGAGCAAATCATTAACGGCACGCAGCAATTATTTGATACCTTAAAAACGTTTGGGGTAAATATTCATTATCTCGGCGGCGAAACTGCAGATGTAGGTGATGTGGTGCGAACGGTAGCCGTAAATGGCACCATGACCTGCCGCTGGCCAAAAAATAAAATTATCAGCAATGATAAAATACAGGCCGGGGATGTAATTGTTGGCTTTGCAAGCGATGGACAGGCAACTTATGAAAGCGGGTACAACAGTGGCTTGGGCAGCAATGGCCTTACCAGTGCCCGGCATGATGTATTAAGTAAATATTATGCAGAAAATTTTAAAGAAAGTTATGATAATAAGCTGGCGGAAGATGTAGTGTATATCGGAAAAAATAAATTGACGGATCAGGTAGAAATCAAAAATCATAAATTTAAAATCGGCAATCTGTTATTAAGTCCAACCCGTACTTATGCGCCTGTACTTGTTGGTTTATTACAAAATCATTTTAATAAAATACATGGTCTTATTCATTGCAGCGGCGGCGGACAAACGAAGTGCATGAAATATTTGCCTGATTCGTCTGAGCTTCAGTCTAAATCGTCTGACCCTCAGTCTGACGATTTAGGACATCTTAGGATTATCAAAGACAACCTGTTTGAACCACCGCCCATTTTTAAAATTATACAACAAAACAGCGGCAGCAGTTTAAGGGAAATGTACGAAGTGTTTAATATGGGTTGCAGACTGGAAATTTATTGTGCTGAAGCTGATGCACAAACAATGATAGATGCTGCCAGATTTTTTAATATAGATGCGCAGATAATCGGCAGGGTAGAAGCATCAACTAAAAAAGAACTGATAATTAAAGTGGATGGGGAAGAAATTGTTTATTAAAGTTTATCCTTTTCAAAAAGGGATAAACTTTAATAAAAACAATTAATTTTCTGATACCACAAAAGTAATTGGCTGTTTCCGGTAGGCTTTTACTATTTTATCATTCTGCATTGCAGGTGTCCACCTGGGGCCTTTTTTAATAAGATCAATACACATCTGCGCTGTTTTAGAACCGGGGTAATCTTTTGTAGTTATGTCACTTATTTCTCCATTTTTATCAACTATAAATTGTACAATTATCTTATATTTACCGGGCTTCCATTTTTCAGTGATAGGCATAGTTGCATCTAAATTTTTTTGAAGAAAATTTCTCCATTCCCCGTTTCCGCCGGGGAATTGGGCTTCTGTTTCTACTGATGTAAATATTTTATCATCGATCGCTGTATCAGATACCTTGTCCGCAGAGCTATTTCCGGAAAGTTTAAGTGCAGGAGTTTGCTTTTTTTCAGTTGTTATTTCTAGTACACCGTTCATTCCTTTATCTCCATATTTAGCAGACGCCTGATCGCCTTTTAAAACATTTATTTCTGCAATATTTTCAGCAGGAATAAGTTCGAGGTTTTTTATTGTTGATACTTTGCCATTGATAACATATAGAGGAGGAATATTGCCTGATACCTTTGATTTGTTTGCATCATTTTTTGTATTTGTATTAGAATGAAAAGAGTCTTTGGCTAAGGGTAAATTATTTTCTATTTTTTTAGCATCTGTTAAAATTACATTCTTGCTCAATTTATTACCAGGTACATCCAATTGATTTAATGGTACTGTATCGGTAACTGTTGTAATGAAAGCCTTTTTAAATCTTTCACTATTTGCAGCAAAATTTATTATTGCATCCAATACATTCCTTGCAAATTGATTTTGCCCTTCTTCGCTTTTTAAATAATCAACATCTTTTTTATTACTTAAAAAGCCTGCTTCTATCAAAACTGATGGAAATGTATTGGCTTGTAAAACCCAAATACCTTTTTCTCTTTGTTGTGGAGTTTTTGTTACCGGTAACCCATATTTATTTTCAAATGAATTAACAATAACTGACGCCAGCAGCTTGCTTTCAATATTGTTACCGTAATTATTTTTTGAAACAAATACGTTGAGCCCACTTTCGGTTTCGGTTTTTTGGCCACCCTGTAAATCGACATGTACAGAAATGAACAGGTCTGCATTATTCTCCTTCGCAAAATTAGCTTTTGCTTTAGGGTCCTGATAAATATCCGTTTCCCTTGTAAGAATAATTTTAAGGTTTTCATCGTGGTTTAATTCTTTTATTCTTTTTATTAATGCAAGGTTAATGTCTTTTTCAAAACTACCATCTACACCTACGCCGCCATTATCTGTACCGCCATGGCCGGCGTCAAGTACCACAGTTATGGTTTTATCTTTTGGTAACGAAGTAATATAAGTTTTTGCCTTTAATGTAAAGGCAGCAAATACAATCACGGCTAATGGGAGTACAAGCAACCGGCTTATGTAACTCACTTTGGTTTTGTTGTTTTTTGTAAGCATGGCTAAACGTCGTTTTATGGGTGAGTAAAAAAAGTTATTGGTTATTTCAAACCGGTGATCAGGGTAAGTAGTTTGTAATATCATGGCAGCAAATGCAGCAGTATCGCCATCTTCCACAGCTTTTTTATCTGCCAGAAATTCGTGTATTAAATTAATTTCTTTGCGCAGCAGCCAGAACACGGGATTGCACCAAAAGAAGATAAGCACAATATTGATGAAAAGTTTATCGTGACTGTGTTTTTCCTTTACGTGGGCCACTTCATGTTTTAATATACGGCCGCCATTTTTACTGTTAATATCAATTTCATAATTCCAGAAAATATTTTTTAAAAAAGAGAAAGGGGTGCTTTTATCATGGGTATAAATCAGGCGGATATCATTAAAGTATTGAAATGAATTATTTTTCTTGAGCGAATATATTTTTATAATTGTGCGTATAAAAATTATTGCAAAAACCATACATACTGCTGTAAAAAACCACCAGGCTATTTGTTCTGTACTTATATGCCGGTAATGGCTGTTAATGATGATTTCATCCATATATTCATCGCTGCTGTTTACCATCTGCAGCATTTGCACCATACTGGTTTTTGCTGCATCTGCTTTATGCCATATATTAAATTTTAGCAGCGGCAGTGCAAGTGATACCACTATTACCGCCAGTAAATAAAAGCGGTTGTATTTATGAAATATTTTATTGCGGAGAAATACCCAGTAGTATGCGTATAATACTGCGGAGCAGAGAATAATTTTTAATAAATAATAAGCAAATGGAAGCATATAAATAGTTTTAAAAAAATAATATTTTAACCTGTTAACAGCTTTTTTTAATTTGTATAAATCTTAATAAATAGTGTAATAGAAAATTATACTTTATTTTTTTTCAACTGTTTTAAAAGCATTTCTAATTCACTTACACTTAAATTATTTTCCTTTACCATAAAGGATACTGCATTGCTGAAGCTGCCTTCAAAATAACCTTTTACAAAACTTTTCATGGTGGTTTTACTGTAAGTATCTTTACTTACCAATGGGTAATACTGGTGCATCCTGCCAAAGAGATTGATACCAACAAAATTCTTTTCTGTAAGTATTTTTATTATTGTTGCCACCGTGTTATTATGGGGTTTTGGCGCTGGTAATTCATCCATAATTTCT
>JANLQE010000144.1:0-9822 GCA_031367625.1 Bacteroidota bacterium | reverse complement strand
CAGCGAAGTAAAAAAAGACCTCTTAAACTTTGGAGCTACCTACAAAATAACTGATAGAGTTACTGCTAATGCTTCTATCAATTACTCACAAATTGGTGGTTTAGGTAGATACGGAACCGGGTATGATGCTAAAAATCCAATGCAAAGTTTTAGACAATGGTGGCAAATGAATAATGATGTTAAAGAATTAAAGGACGCCTATTTTAGAAACAGGCAGAATATTACCTGGAATTGGTCTGATCCATCTTCTCCTTCCGGACTAACACCTATATACTGGAATAATCCTTATTGGGACAGGTATGAAAATTTTGAGAATGATTCCAGAAACAGGTATTTTGGCAATGTTGGGATTACTTATAGAATTACTGATTGGCTTACCGCACAAGCTCGTACTTCATTAGATTCTTATGATGAATTTCAAGAAGAAAGAATAGCTGTCGGAAGTATTCCAACTGCTCTTGCAGGTGCGTCAGGTGATGATCCTTCCGGGTATTCCAGATTAAACAGAACCTTTCGTGAATATAATTATTCAGGAATTTTAAATCTGGATAAAAATATTACAAGTGATTTTAATGTTAAAGCGCTTATAGGAGCTGATAGTCGAAAAACAAATATCAGCTCTATACTTGCTGCAACAAACGGTGGATTAGTGGTTCCACGTTTATATAGCCTGTCAAATTCAGTTAGTTCTATAACTGCTCCTATAGAAAACCTGTCAACGATACAAGTTGATGGAATATTTGCCGGCGCAACTTTAACATGGAAAGAAATGTTTATTTTGGATGGAACAATAAGACGTGATCATTCTTCTACCTTACCAAGCAGTAATGCTTCATACAATTATCCATCAGTTTCCGGAGGGTTTGTGTTTTCAAAATTATTAGAGAATCTAAGTTGGTTATCATATGGTAAACTAAGAGGTAATTATGCAGAATTAGGAAACAGTGCACCTGCTCACAGTACTTCAGATGTATTTACAAAGCCTACTCCTTTTGGAACTGCAACTCTATTTGCAGTACCGGGTACTAAAAATAACGCTAGTTTAAAACCAGAAAGAACTAAAAGTTATGAGACTGGTATAGAAATGAATTTTCTTAAAAACCGCATCGGATTAGATGTAACTTATTATAGTGCTAAATCTGTTGATCAGATTTTGCCCGTTGCTGTTTCTACTGCAACCGGATATGATTATGAATATGTAAATGCTGGTGTAATTCAAAATAGAGGTTTTGAAGTATCCTTAAATCTCACCCCTATTAAGACTTCTAATTTTCAGTGGGATATAAAAGTTAATTGGAGCAAGAATAATAATAAGGTGATTTCCTTGTTTGGACCAGATTCTACATCAGTTTTACAACTTGGCTCATTCCAGGGTGGTGTTTCAATTAACGCTGTTCCAGGGCAACCATATGGACAGATAAGAGGTAAAGATTTTATTTATACAAATGGCCAACCAACGGTAAAAGCAAATGGCTATTATGCCATAAGTACAACTTCAAATAATGTAATAGGAAATGCAAGTCCAAACTGGATTGGAGGTATTTCAAATAGCTTCAGGTATAAAAATTTATCACTAAGTTTTTTAATTGATGTTAGAAAGGGAGGAGATATATTTTCTCTTGACACTTATTATGGCTTTGCTACTGGTTTATACGATATTACTGCTGGTAAAAATGATTTGGGCAATGATAAAAGGGATCACGTGGCTAATGGAGGTGGTGTAATATTACCTGGAGTTACTGCTGATGGTAAACCAAATACCAAACGTGTGAATGGAGACATAAGTGGAGAAACTCTTTTTGGCTTATATGGTTATTACAGAAATCCTGCTAAGGCTTTTGTGTATGATGGTAGTTTTGTAAAGCTGAGAGAATTAAGCTTAACCTATTCTATTCCCGGTTCTCAATTTATGAAAAATAATTTTTTCAAGGGTATTGATTTTAGCATTTTTGGTAGAAATCTTTGGATCATTCACAAAAATATTCCATACTCTGATCCTGAGGAAACATTAAGTTCAGGAAATATACAAGGGTATCAAAGTGGCGCATATCCAACAACCCGTACTATTGGTATGAATGTGAAATTTAAATTTTAAAATTAATTGAATATGAAAAAATTAATGATATTGCCGTTGCTTCTCTTAATCTTAGCATCTTGTAAGAAAGATTTAAGCGGTTTAAACGTAGATACTAAGCGGGCCAGTAGCGCACCTTCTTACACGTTATTTTCAAATGCCCAAAGGAATTTGGTAGATTTATTAGCCACTCCAAATGTTAACATCAACATTTTTCAGCTAATATCTCAGCAATGGACCGAGGTTACCTATGTTGATGAAAGCAATTATGATCTCGGAACCCGAAATATAGCAGATAATTGGTGGAGAGGACTATATAAAAATGTTCTCGTGAATTTTGAAGCCTCAAGAAAGCTAATTCCTACTGATGTAGTAGATGTTAATAAACAAAAAAATGAATTGGCCATGTTAGATATTATGGAAGTTTATACCTGGTCGGTATTGGTAAATACTTATGGTAATATACCATACAAAGCAGCATTGGATCCTTCCAATTTATTTCCTAAGTATGATGATGCCAAAACTGTTTATTACGATTTACTATCCCGGCTTGATGTTGATATTTCAGCATTAAATACCTCGGCTGATAGTTTTGGAGATGCTGATTTAATTTATGGAGGTGACGTAACAAAATGGAAAAAATTTGCAAATTCTTTGAAATTAAGAATGGGAATTATTATAGCTGACTTTGATGTTGCTAAAGCTAAAACAGTGGTAGAGTCTGCATCTTTAGGTGCTTTTATATCAAATGATGACAATGCCAAATTTACATATTTTGCCACAACACCTAACACTAATCCTGTTTGGGTAAACCTGGTACAAAGTGGGAGAAATGATTATGTACCTGCTAACACAATTATTAATTTAATGAATGCTGTCAATGATCCCCGCCGCCCTTCTTTTTTCACAACCGTTGACGGTGCATACGTAGGTGGAGTTGTTGGAAAAGGAAATGCATTTCCGGCATTCTCACATCCCAGTGACCTCGTTGAAAAAGCAGATTTTCCTTACACATTAATCACCTATTCTGAAGTTGAATTTATTTTGGCAGAAGCTGTTGAAAGAGGTTTTAGTGTTACAGGTCTATCAGCAATTCATTATAATAATGCAGTTTCAGCATCTTTAAACATGTGGGGTGTTTCTTCTGCTGATGCAGCTACTTACTTAGCTCAGCCTTCTGTTGCTTATGTTACTGCAAGTGGTACTTATAAACAAAAAATTGGAGTTCAAAAGTATATAGCATTTTATATGGACGGATTTGATGCCTGGACAGAGCAAAGAAGGCTTGATTATCCAGTACTGTCTGTGCCTACTAATGCAACTTCAGGTTATCCTGTACGATATAGTTATCCGGTTAATGAGCAAAACCTGAATTCAGGAAGTTGGAAAGAAGCTGCCTCAGCAATAGGTGGCGATAAAGTGGAAACTAAATTGTTCTGGGATAAATTTTAAGTTTTAGTTTATAAATATTTTTAACAGGCTGCTTTTTAAAGCAGCCTGTTTTTTTTATACACAACCAGGTGCATTGCATAAATATAAACTCATTATCTATCTCAACATTAAATCTTCACCCTAATCTCTCAACTGTGCACATATCCGGCACCGGGGTTCGTAAATATCTTTTTCTCCTAATAAAACCTGTGCACCACCGGCTACTTTACGGTAGCTGATATTGGCAATATTGCCGCAGTTTACACAGATGGCGTGCAGCTTGGTTATATAATCTGCCTTTGCAAGGAGGCCAGGCATTTGCCCAAAAGGATTGCCCAGATAATCCATATCCAGGCCGGCAACAATAACCCTCATTCCTTTCATTGCCAACTGCTCACATACATTACCTATTTCGGCATCAAAAAATTGCGCCTCATCAATGCCCACTACATCTACATCCTGCGCCAGTAATAAAATGGTTTGCGAACTTTCTACCGGGGTACTTAAAATTGAATTGGTATCATGGCTCACGATTTTCATTTGGTCGTAGCGGGTATCAATTGCCGGTTTAAATATCTCTGCTTTAAGGTTGGCTATTTTTACTCTCTTTAACCTGCGGATCAGTTCTTCGGTTTTGCCGCTGAACATACTGCCGCAAATAACTTCTATCCATCCCCGGCGTTCGCCCCTGAAATTAGGTTCAATAAACATTAAGTAATTTTTTTAAAAATGTGTTAGTAACTTTAAACTCAATACGTGCAAAGATTATGGTTTCTGCCCACAGGGCAAAACAAAATTTGTTGTATCTGTTTATTATTTTATCAGCAAAAAAAAAATTATGGAACGGGTGCAAACCCTTTGTAACAGGCTTAAAGAGCAGCTTTCGCAAAAAGCATCTGTGGCTCAGTTGTTAGAAACGGTACAAATGCTGCAATCGGAGTTGTTGCATTTAAAGGCAACCCTGCCGGAAGATGCATCTCAAAAAGGTGCAGCATTGCATATAGCTGCGTCATTTAAAAATGAGGCAGGGCCTGCTGTTGCAAAAGAAAATATTATTGAGGAAAAAACGGTGGAAGTATTACTAATAGATGAAGCGGAAATAGAAGCAGAGCTGGAAGAAATAAAGCGAAATGCTGAAATAAGGAACCATATCAGTGCGCAAAATAAACCGCAGTTATTATTTGATCCTGTAGAAGATATTCCTACGCTGATACACCAGCAACCAGCCGAAGTTAAACAGCCAAAAAAAGAAATACACGAAACTATTTCATCAGAAAACAAGGGATCACTTAATGATAAATTAAAACAAATTAAAATTGAGCTGAGCGATGCATTACAGGAATTACCCATTAAAGATCTTAAAAAAGGGATAGGGGTTAATGACCGTTTTTTATTTATTAAAGAACTTTTCAGGGGAGATGAAGTGATGTATGAGCGCAGTATAAAAACCATCAACGGCTTTTCAATTTTTCCCGAAGCAGAATATTGGATAAAGAGAGAATTGAAATTAAAACTTGGCTGGAACGATAGTAATGAAATTGTAAAACAATTTGATCAATTAATAAGAAGGCGTTTTTCCTGAATATACTGAATGATTTTTTGAGTGGCGCCTCTGTTGGCATACACATAATTTTTAGCAGCTATGCCGGTCTCCTGTAAATGGTTATCGTTTTCAAAAAGGTTATTCAGTATTGCTTCAAGCTCCAATGCATTATTGATAGAGAAAGCTCCGCCGGTTTCAATCAATCCTTCTGCTTCTGCAGCTTTTTCATATTCCGGTCCAAAAATTACAGGCTTCCCATATACCGCAGCTTCCAGTACATTATGAATGCCGCTTTCTCCAAAGCCGCCACCCACATAAGTTACATCAGCATAATAATATAATCTGGCAAGCATTCCAATATTGTCAATAATAAGAATATGGGCGGTATAATCCATTTGTAGCTGGCCACTCATTATTTGAGAATAAAGCATAGAGCCGTAAAATTCTTTTATCACATTCTGCAGATTTCCTTTATCTACTTCATGAGGTGCAATAATAAATTTTATTTCGGGATGTGCTTTTACATAATGAATAAGCTCGGCCTCATCTTCTTCCCAGGTACTGCCGGCTACCAGCACTTTACTGCCGGCACAAAAATTTATAAGCTGTTGTGAAAGGGGTTCAAATGCTGCAGCAATATCTGTTACCCTGTCAAATCTTGTATCTCCGCTAAGGCTTACATTTTCGTGTATGCCTGCCTGTTGCAATAGATCTGCAGCGGCTTTTGTTTGCACAAAAAGATGAGAGAATGAGCCCAGCATTTTTTTCCATATAGCGCCATACCATTTAAAAAAAGGCTGGCCCTCCCGAAAAATTCCCGAGACTAATAATACAGGGATATTCCTGTTTTTTAATTCGGTTAAATAGTAATACCAGTATTCATACTTTACCCAGATCACCAGGCACGGATTTATACTGTCAATAAATTTTTTTGCATTTCTACGTCCATCCATCGGCAGGTAAAGCACCATATCTGCACCATTATAATTCTTTCTTATTTCAAATCCGCTGGGCGAAAAAAAAGTAAGCACAATTTTATAATCCGGAAATATTTTCCGGATATTTTCAATCACCGGGCGACCCTGTTCAAACTCTCCAAGGCTGGCACAATGCATCCAGATGATTTTTGACCCGATAGCTATCGGGTTTTGATTTTTGTTTTTTGATTTTATTTCATCAAAGATGTTTTCTCTTCCTTTAATCCACAGCTTTGCTTTTGGGTTAAATAAAGAGGCAATCTGAATGCATGTGGCGTATAAAATTAAAAAAAGGTTGTACAAAAAAAGGCTCAAAGCAAATAGAATTTTTTCAAAAATACAGCCTATTGGCCGGTAAAGCAATTCATAAATCCTAATTCGTTATTCCTGATTCAAATCTTATCTTTGCGCCGCTTAAACAGGAGTATATGAGGCCTTTACAAATGGTAGATACTAAAACCCAGTATCATAAAATAAAAGAACAGGTAGATGCAGCAGTAATAGCGGTAATGGAAAGTTCGCAGTTTATTGGGGGTAAGCCTGTAAACGATTTTGCCCTTAACCTGGCGGCGTATCATGGCAGTAAACATGTAATACCCTGTGCCAATGGTACCGATGCATTGCAAATAGCCATGATGGCTCTTGGCCTTCAGGCAGGCGACGAAGTAATTACCCCTTCATTCACCTATATTGCTACAGTAGAAGTAGCAGCTTTGCTTGGCATAAAACCTGTTTTTATAGAAGTAGATGTAAAAACATTTTGCATGGATACTGCCGCAATTGAAAAAGCCATTACCCCAAAAACAAAAGCCATTGTGCCTGTTCATTTGTATGGCCATGCCGCCGATATGGAAACAATCATGGCCATTGCTGCAAAACATAATTTATTTGTAATAGAAGATAATGCACAGGGCATTGGGAACGGTTATATTTTTAATAACGGCTCCATTAAAAAAACCGGCAGTATCGGCCATATCGGTTGTACCTCATTTTACCCAAGTAAAAATTTAGGTGCATTTGGCGATGGTGGGGCAATGTTTACCAATGATGATGCACTGGCTGAAAAATTAAAAATGATTGCATCGCATGGGCAAAGTAAAAGATATTATCATGATGTAGTGGGATGCAACAGCAGGCTGGATACAATGCAGGCCGCTATCCTTGATATTAAATTAAAATACCTGGATGAATATATTGCTGCCCGCCGTAAAGCCGCAGATTTTTATGATGCAGCATTTGCAGGCAATAAAAAAATAACAACTCCATTCCGGGCACAAAACAATACCCATGTCTTTCATCAGTACACCTTAATATTAAATGAGGTAAACAGGGATGGTCTTCACCAGTTTTTAGCAGATAACGGTGTGCCTTCTATGATTTATTACCCGGTGCCGGCACACCGGCAAAAAATGTTTGATGCATTCGGCGGCAGCAGTTATAAATTACCTGTTACAGACTGGCTTACGCAAAGAGTAATATCGCTTCCCATACATACAGAGCTGGATGAAGAACAACAAAGTTTTATTGTGTCGAAGGTTTTAGAATATTTAAATAAATAATTTTTTAATTTAAAAAAGCTAATCTTCCTTTTGGAGATGAGATTATGAAAATTGCGGTTATAGGTACGGGTTATGTAGGGTTAGTTACAGGCACCTGCTTTGCTGAAACAGGCAACACAGTTACCTGTATAGATATAGATAAAAACAAGATTGATAAACTGGCATCCGGCCAAATAACCATTTATGAGCCGGGATTGGAAAAGCTGTTTTTAAGAAATCAAAAAGAAGGACGGCTTCGTTTTACCACTTCATTGCAGGATGCTGTTAAGGATGCACAGATTATTTTTCTTGCTTTGCCTACGCCACCCGGCGAAAATGGCAGCGCAGATCTTAAATATATTTTAGGCGTTGCAGCAGACCTGGGTAAATTGATAAAACCAGGCGGTTATAAAGTTATTATTGATAAAAGTACCGTACCAGTTGGCACTGCCGCAAAAGTGAGGGAGGCCATCCTGAAAAGCGCTTCGGAAATCTTCCCAGACGGAGAAAGTCTGGAAGCAGCCTTTGATGTAGTGAGCAATCCCGAATTCTTACGGGAAGGCGTAGCCGTAGAAGATTTTATGAAGCCGGACAGGGTGGTGATAGGCACTGTATCTGAAAGAGCAATAAAGTTGATGAACGATTTGTACATTCCTTTTGTACGCCAGGGCAACCCAATTATTTTTATGGATGAAAAATCTGCAGAGCTTACAAAATATGCTGCAAATTCTTTTTTGGCCGTAAAAATAAGTTTCATGAATGAGATTGCACAGTTGTGTGAAAAGTTGGGCGCAGATGTAGATATGGTAAGGCGTGGCATTGGCAGTGATGACCGCATTGGGAAAAGATTTTTATTTCCGGGTATTGGATATGGGGGAAGCTGTTTTCCTAAAGATGTACAGGCACTTGCACTATCATCTGCCGAAGCAGATTACGAATTTAAAATACTGGATGCAGTAATGGAAGTAAATGAAAAACAAAAGCTTCATTTAATGCCTAAAATAAGCGCTCACTTCAATAACGATTTAAATGGCAGGCACTTTGCATTGTGGGGATTGGCATTTAAGCCGAATACAGATGATATAAGGGAAGCGCCGGCTTTATATATGATAGCGGCACTTACTGCCGCAGGTGCTACCGTTAGTGCATTTGATCCGGAGGCAATGAGTAATGTAAAAGAATTGATTGGGGATAAAATAGTTTTTGCAGAGAGTCAATATGGTGCTCTGCAAAATGCAGATGCTTTAATTATTGCCACAGAGTGGAACGAATTTCGTACACCGGATTTTGAGAAAATAATTTCTTTGCTTAAAGATAAAATTATTTTTGACGGAAGAAATCTGTTTGACCTGGATCAAATGAAGAAAATGGGATTTCATTATGAAAGTGTGGGGAGGAAGAAAGTAGAAAAAGTATAAAAGTAAAGTATGCAAAAAAGAATTTTAATTACCGGTGCGGCAGGATTTTTGGGTTCGCATCTTTGCGACTGGTTTATAAATGAAGGTTTTGATGTTATTGGGATGGATAATCTTATTACCGGCGATCTGAAAAATATTGAACATCTTTTTAAATTAAAAAATTTTGAATTTTATCACCACGATGTTTCTAAATTTATTCATGTAACCGGCCACCTTGATTATATTCTTCATTTTGCATCGCCTGCAAGCCCTATAGACTATTTAAAAATTCCGATACAGACATTAAAGGTAAGTTCGCTGGGCACACATAATTGCCTGGGCCTGGCCAAAGCAAAAAATGCCCGCATATTAGTAGCCAGTACAAGCGAAGTATATGGCGACCCATTGGTGCATCCGCAAAATGAGGAATACTGGGGCAATGTAAACCCCGTAGGTCCCCGTGGGGTGTATGATGAGGCAAAGCGTTTTCAGGAAGCGATCACAATGGCGTATCATACTTTTCATCATGTAGAAACAAGGATTGTACGGATCTTTAATACCTATGGCCCCCGCATGAGGCTTAATGATGGCAGGGCCTTGCCAGCATTTATTGGCCAGGCTTTACGTGGCGAGGATTTAACAGTATTTGGCGATGGCAGCCAGACAAGAAGTTTTTGTTATGTAGATGATTTGGTAAAAGGTATTTACAAATTGTTAATGAGCAATTATGCGTTGCCGTTAAATATTGGTAACCCTGATGAAATTTCATTAAAAAATTTCGCTGAAGAAATAATAAAACTTACCGGCACCAAACAAAAAATTGTGTATAAACCTTTACCAGTAGATGATCCTAAACAACGGC
>JANLQE010000141.1:0-2125 GCA_031367625.1 Bacteroidota bacterium | reverse complement strand
TGTTTGGCAAACAGGGCCCGAAATGCAGGTGCTTGATAATGCCGGACACCCGGATGCTAAAATACCAAAACACCGTGCCGGCGATCTTTATGACCTTATCGCCTGTAGTACAGAAACTGTAAAACCTGCCGGCGAATGGAACCAGGCAGAGGTAAAAGCGGTAAATGGTAAATTAGATTTATTTTTAAATGGCACCAATGTAGTTAGCACTACTTTATGGGATGATAACTGGAAAAAAATGGTAGCCGGCAGCAAGTTTAAAGCCTACCCCGATTTTGGAACTTTCAAAAAAGGAAGAATAGCTTTGCAGGATCATGGCAATACAGTGTGGTACCGGAATATTAAAATAAAGCGTTTATAAAAAAAAGGCACTCGTAAAAGTGCCTTTTTTTAAATTATTTTTTCAAAAATCCAACCGGCATTATGATAATAATTTCTTTACAGACCGGCTGCTTTTTTTAATACTGCCAAAAAAATCTGGCTGATAATTATTTTCCTGCTCTACAATATAATGTTTTACACCTGCCAATTTTGCCTGTGCAAATATTTTTTTAAAATCAATACTTCCATTGCCAACTTCAGTATTCTGGGTTTTATCTGTTTTGCTCATATCTTTTACATGCCATAAATGAAACCTGCCGGGGTGTTGGGTAAACAGCGTTACAGGATCGTAACCTGCCCTTACTACCCAATAAATATCCATCTCCATTTTAACCAGATCCTTATCAGTATTATTTAATAAAATATCATAGCCATGCTTCCCGTTAATATCAGCAAATTCAAAATCATGATTATGATACGCAAGCTGCAGCCCGGCCTTTTTACATATTTCCCCTGCCAGGTTTATCCTTTCTGCCAATGCTTTATACTGATCTATAGTTTTACGCTTTTCTTCTTTCAGCCATGGAATAATAATATAATGATTGCCCAGTACATTTCCCACCTCACAGAAATTTTTCACATCATCGCCATTTCCGTTGTTGTATAAAAAATCTTCGGGAGCATAATGGCCGCTTGGGCTTTTTAAATTATTATCTTTCAGCAGCATGCTGAATTCATTTACGGTGAGGCCGTAAAATTTGTTATCTGCTGAGAGGCCATACATTTCCACCTCTTTATAGCCGGCTGCCGCTACTTTTTTAATTACGTTACGAGGCTCTTTTTGTATAACGTCTCTTAATGAATACAACTGCAGGCCTACGGGCTGATGAATTTTAAAAAGAGATTGAGGTTCTAACATTAAGCCTGCAGATAACAAACCTGACTGCTGTAAAAAAACTCTTCGGTTACTCATGTGATATTTTTTTTTATAATTTAAAGTTACATAAATTAAACACCAGTTCCAACATTGGCTCTCACCCTTTCAGGTAACAAATACCTGATGGTTTTAAAAGATTTAAAATATTAAGATGAATTATTCACATTAATATTTTTACCAACTCCTCTATCCCTTCAGTTGCTGGTTTTTCTATTAAATATAAATTGGGGTAATTGCTTACAGGAGGAATTTTTTTATCAATGATATATTTTGGAATATCCAGCGGTACATAATTAATTAAACCTGCTGCAGGATACACCTGTAGCGAAGTACCAACCAATACAAAAATATCTGCACCGGTTAGTAATGCTGCGGCTTTTTCAATCATGGGAACGGGTTCTTCAAACCACACAATATGCGGACGGAATTGTGTGCCATCTGTACCCTTATCACCCAAATTAATATCACCTCTTATTTCTATAATATTCTGTGGGCTTGCAACGCTATACATTTTAAATATTTCTCCATGTAAATGCAATACACTGGCAGAGCCTCCCCTTTCATGAAGGTCATCTATGTTTTGAGTAATGATGGTTACATTGTAAGCTTTCTCCAGGGCAGCAAGCCCTGTGTGTGCCGCATTGGGAGAAGCTGCTGCCACCTCCCGGCGCCGCATATTATAAAAGTCCAGTACGAGGGCAGGGTTTTTTATAAAAGCACCTGGCGTTGCTACGTCTTCAATATTATATCCCATCCATAACCCATCACTATCCCTAAAAGTTTTAAGGCCGCTCTCTGCACTGATGCCTGCGCCGGTAAGTACTACAATGTGTTTTTTAGCCATGTTTCAAATTACAGCTTTTGCTG
>JANLQE010000135.1:0-47361 GCA_031367625.1 Bacteroidota bacterium | reverse complement strand
TCTTCATCATAATTACCGTCATTCATTTTACTTCCTTTTTGAATATACATTCTTGCTTCGTCATCTGCACCGCCGCCGGTATTTACGGGTTTCCAGTTTCCGCCGCCACTTGGTGGCCCGACGTTAAAGTCGCTGCCGGCTTCATCTTCCACAAATTTTTGTATGTGCAAAAGTGCCCTAAGTTTTATTGTTTCCAGGCTACCGTTTCTATGCTTGGCAATTTTTACATGTGTTTCGCCTTTATTATTTTCGCCAAATTCGTTGGCAGTAATATCATAATATTCGGGCCGGTATAAAAACATAACCATATCTGCATCCTGCTCTATGGCACCAGATTCTCTAAGGTCGCTCAATTGGGGCATTTTATTTCCTTCTTTCCTTTTTTCTACCTCACGGCTTAGCTGAGACAGTGCAATGATGGGTACCTGCAACTCTTTGGCAAGGCCTTTTAAATCCCGGGATATTTTACTGATCTCCTGTTCTCTGTTGCTGTTTCTATCGGCACTGCCACTCATCAACTGCAGGTAATCTATTATAATCATTCCAACGTTGTGTTTATTTTTCAGCCTTCTGCATTTTGCTCTTAATTCAAAAATATTTAATGCTGCAGAA
Organism: Bacteroidota bacterium; assembly: GCA_031367625.1. Taxonomy (GTDB): domain Bacteria; phylum Bacteroidota; class Bacteroidia; order Chitinophagales; family Chitinophagaceae; genus Ferruginibacter. The sequence goes on along the minus strand of JANLQE010000135.1, from coordinate 46,749 downwards.
TCATCAATAAAAATGGGCGCTTTGCTTAGTCTGTCAATTCCTTTTTTGTACAACTGCTTCATTTCATGTTCTTCTAATTTGCCACGGGCAATTTTTTCCAGCCATATTTCACTTTCGGCACTTAATATTCGCTGTACCAACTGGCTGCTGCTCATCTCCAGGCTGAAAAACCCAACCGCAGTAGGCTTGGTGGGGTGCAATGCAGCCGTACGGGCAAGGTTAAGCGCAAATGCAGTTTTACCTACAGAAGGCCTGGCAGCCAGTATAATTAAATCAGTAGGTTGCCAACCATAAGTAATCCTGTCAAGCGAAGGAAAGCCGGTAGGCACGCCGGTAATATCATCCTGCCGGCTACGCATATCTTCAATCCGCTGAATGGTTTTTACCAGTACGGTATTGATGTCATCAAAGTTTTTGCGAAGGTGATTATTGGTTATTTCAAATAATTTAGTTTCGGCATCATCCAGCATATCAAATACATCGGTGCTGTCTTCGTAAGCATCGCCAATAATTTCTCCGCTGATGCGTATAAGTTCCCGCTGAATAAATTTTTGTAAAACTATTCTTGAGTGAGCATCAATATTAGCTGAAGAAACCACTGCATTGGTAAGCTTGGTTACAAAGTAAGGGCCACCTACTAAATCCAGCTCTTCCCTTACTTTCAATTCTTCCACCACCGTCAGCAAATCAATTGGCAGGCTTTTTATTGCAAGCCCCTGCATGGCTTTGTAAATTTTTTGGTGTGCATCTACATAAAAACATTCCGGTTTTAATATTTCTATTACTGTATCAAAAGCACTTTTTTCCAGCATGATGGCTCCCAGAATAGCTTCTTCCAGGTCTTTGGCCTGAGGCGGTACTTTCCCAAACATCATAGTACCTAAATCAAGTTTGGGTTTTCTTATTCCCTTTCTGTCTTTATTAAAATTTGTTAATTCCATTGTGGCTTTTATTACAGGTAATGTTGATGATATAAAATAGCATTTCATAACATGTACGCATACCCGCTTATTTAAGAATACTTACAGTTAGTTTTGGTAACCCTCCAAAAATCGCTTACAGAAAAGCAATTTTTACAAGGCGGCTAAGGTAATGGCAATTCGGTAATGATTAATTAACATTCGGTGTTATCAACTTCATTTAACTGATTATCCACCACAAATCCACCGGTAAATTTAGCTTATTCACCTGTTATAAACATAACAATTAACAGCAGTTATTCCCCCCTGCTTTGAAAAAATTGGTATTTATCAACAAAATTTTTATAGCCTTTTTATTTTTGTACACCTTTATATTTATTTTATTACTTGCAAAATCAGTTTCAATTATTTAATTTTTATGCAGGCAGTTTTTCTTACCGCCGGCTAAAATTATGAAGGGCTAAAAAACTATATTTGCAGCCAACATTATTTTGATACATGATAATTTCTTACAACTGGCTGAGTGAATATTTACCCTTAAAATTAGAGCCAGAAAAGTTGAGCAAAATACTCACTTCCATTGGGCTTGAGGTAGAAAGCATGCATAAATACGAATCTGTAAAAGGCAGTTTAAAGGGCCTGGTAACCGGCGAAATTTTAAGTTGTCAAAAACATTCTGATGCAGATAAGTTGAAGGTTACCACTGTAAATACCGGCAGTGGCGTGCCACTACAGATTGTATGTGGCGCCTCTAATGTAGCCGCCGGCCAAAAAGTAATTGTTGCAACAGCAGGCACTACTATTTACCCAATAAATGGCGAACCTGTTACCATTAAAAAAACAAAAATACGTGGGGTAGAAAGCCAGGGAATGATTTGTGCCGAAGACGAAATTGGCACCGGTAACAGCCATGAAGGCATTATAGTATTGCCTGCCGAAACCTTGATAGGGATACATGCATCAGAATTATTTGAGTTATACGAAGATTATATTTATGAAATAGGCCTCACTCCTAACCGGATGGATGCGATGAGCCATTTAGGCGTTGCCAAAGATGTATGTGCATATTTAGCACATCACGAAAAAAAAGAGGTGCTTTTAAAATTGCCGTATAAAAACAATTTTAAAGCAGATAATAACAACCTTATTTTTGAAATACAGATAGAGAACAACGAAGCCTGCAAGCGGTACAGCGGCCTAAGCATAAGTAATATAACTATAAAAGACAGCCCGGTATGGCTGCAACAAAAATTAAAAGCAATCGGGTTAAAATCCATCAACAATATTGTAGATATTACCAATTATATTTTACATGAAACCGGCCAGCCACTGCATGCTTTTGATGCAGATAAAATTAAAGGCAATAAAATAATTGTAAAAAATGCTGCAGAAGGAAGTGTATTTATAACCTTAGATGAAAAAGAGCGCAAATTATCTTCAGCAGATTTAATGATATGCAACCTTGCTGCCGTACAAACAGGTGCAACAGAACCAATGTGCATTGCAGGTGTATATGGCGGCCTGCATAGTGGCGTAACAAAGGAAACAAAAAATATTTTTTTGGAAAGCGCATGGTTTAATCCTGAAACCATCCGTAAAACTTCATTACAACTTGGCTTAAGAACAGATGCTGCCACCCGTTTTGAAAAAGGCGTAGATATAAGCAACACCACCACTGTATTAAAACGTGCCGCATTATTGGTAAAAGAAATTGCAGGTGGAGAAATTTCAAGCGATCTGATAGATAAATATCCGCAGCCAATGGAGCAAACATCTGTTGGACTAAAATATCATTACCTTAAAAAATTAAGCGGAAAAAATTATCATGCTGATACCATAAAAAATATTTTAGCTGGGCTTGGCTTTGAAATTATAAAAGAAGGCATAGACGAGATATGGTTAAAAGTACCTTTCAGCAAACCTGACATTTCAATACCGGCAGATATTGTAGAAGAAATTATGAGGATTGATGGGTTGGATAATATTGAAATACCTGCAGCTATTACCATTTCCCCTTCAGCAGATAATGGTTCGGGTTCTGCTGAAGTAAAAGAAAAAATAGCTAATTATCTTACGGGGCTTGGCTTTTACGAAATATTTACCAACAGCATTACCAATAGCAGGTATTTTGATGAGGTTATTTTGCAAACTACTGTAAAAATGATAAATAGTTTAAGTGCAGAACTGGATATTTTGCGCCCATCAATGCTGCAGACCGGCCTGGAAGTAATAGCACACAACATAAATAGAAAAAACACCAGCCTGCAATTATTTGAATTCGGAAAAACTTACAGCACCAACGGCACAGGAGAATACAAAGAGAGCAACCATCTGAGCCTGTATATCAGTGGTATGGTAAATGAAGGTGGCTGGCAAAATAAACCTGTAAAAGCTGATTTTTATTTTTTAAAAGGCGTGTGTGAAAAAGTATTAGCCGCTACGGGAACCACCGCACTTTCTTTTGAAACTATTGCTGATGCTGATTTTGTAGATAGCCTCGTGATAAAACTAAAAAATAAAGTGATTGGTATTGCCGGTAATATTAACGCAAAAACCCTGGTAAAATTTGATATAAAAGAACCTGTTTTTTATGCCGATATTTATTGGGATGAAATACCTGCATTAAAAAATAACAAGCCCGTTCAATATAAAGATGTAGCAAAATATCCCTCTGTAGAAAGGGATCTAGCGTTAATTGTGAATAAAGATATTTCTTACGCACAAATACAAAGTGCAGTTGCCGGCGCAAAGATTAATTTTCTTAAATCAATAAAACTTTTTGATATTTTTGAAAGTGAGAAATTAGGGGTAAATAAAAAATCGATGGCAGTAAATTTCACTTTTTTGGATGAAACCAAAACCCTTACCGATAAAGAAATAGAGGAAATGATGAAAAAGCTCATCAGTAATTTTGAAACAACTTTACATGCAGAAATAAGAAAATAATATTGCCTGATCTAAATGAACATATCAGCCTTATCAATACCAAGCTTCAGCAACTATTGAAGCAATATGAGGCATTGCTGACGGAAAACAATAAGCAAAAGCAAACTATTGGGGTATTGCAAAAAAAACAGGAAGAATTTAAGAATGAACTGAGTGAAATACAACAACAGAATTTAATTTTAAAAGCTTCGGCTGCACCTTTAAATGATGCAGATAAAAAAGAACTGGAGCAAAAAATAAATGGGTATCTCCGTAATATTGATAGATGCATTTCTTTATTAGATCAATAAAAAAGTAAGTATGTCAGACCTGATTCCTGTAAATATTGTAATTGCAGACCGCACTTACCGCATAAAAACACAACCCGAAGATGAGGAGGTTATCCGCAAAACGTTAAAAATTATCAATGATAAAATAATTGAATTTAAAACCCAGTTTGCCGGAAAAGACATGCAGGATTACATTGCAATGGTAATTATCTGGTATGCTACCCAGGCACCAACAGACGCTACTTCTACCGCACAACAAAAAGAACTGGCTGAGGGCTTAAATAAGCTGGAAGCACAATTAAATAAAGTACTGTTATAGAAAACCTGGAGATTTCATTCGCAAATATTCATATCCTTTTAGCGCTCAAATAAATCTATACACAAAAATCTTATCTTCGCTCACTAACAAACTAGCTTGGCCAGTAATGGATCAGATTGGTCGTACAATATTGTGAATCAGATTAAAACAAAAAATTTCAATGGAACCGAATATACTTTACATCATCATAGGTGTAGCCGCTCTTGTAGTGGGTACCATCCTGGGTAAAATAATTTTTGCAAAAAATACCGGCAAAAAGGTACAGGAAGCAGAAATTCAATCACAAAAAATAATAGCCGAAGGTCAATTAAAAGCCGAAACGTTCAAAAAAGAAAAAGAACTGGAAGCTAAAGAAAAGTTTGTGCAAATGAGGGCTGACCATGAAAGAGAGGCACTACAGCGCTCACAAAAAATTATAGAAGGTGAAAACCGTATCAAGCAAAAAGAACAGGGATTGAATGCCAAAGAAGGAAATTTAGAAAAGCAGTTAAAGGAAAATGAAGCTATAAAAGAAACCCTTAACCGCCAGATAGAAGTGGTGAATATAAAAAGAACCGAACTGGAAAAACACCAGGAAGAGCATATCCGCCGCCTGGAAAAAGTAGCCGGCCTATCTGCCGAAGATGCAAAAGCGCAATTAATTGAAAGCCTTAAACAGGAAGCTCACTCAAAAGCATTAGTACTTCAGCAGGAAATTTTAGAAGATGCAAAAGCAAAAGCTAATAAAGAGGCACGTAAAGTAATTATTCAAACCATTCAACGAACCGCAGCCGAAACTGCTATAGAAAATTCTATTACCGTTTTTAACCTGGAAAGTGATGAAATTAAAGGTTCTATTATCGGACGGGAAGGGCGTAACATTCGTGCCATAGAAGCCGCAACTGGTGTGGATTTGATTGTAGATGACACCCCCGAAGCAATTGTACTTTCATCCTTTGATCCGCTGCGCCGTGAAATTGCCCGGCTTTCGTTGCAGCGTTTAGTGGCCGATGGCCGCATACACCCTGCCCGTATTGAAGAAGTAGTAGAAAAAACCAAGCGCCAATTAGACGACCAGGTAATGGAAATTGGCGAACGCACCGTTATAGAACTGGGCATACATGGCCTGCATAAAGAATTGGTAAGAATGGTGGGGCGTATGCGCTTCCGTTCTTCTTACGGCCAAAACCTGTTAATGCACAGCAGGGAAACAGCCAACCTTTGCGGCATTATGGCTGCAGAACTGGGTATGAACCCCAAGCTGGCTAAAAGAGCAGGGCTTTTGCATGATATTGGAAAAGTACCTGATGAGGAAACAGAATTAAGCCATGCACTGTTGGGTGCAAAACTGGCAGAAAAATATGGTGAAAACCCTGCAGTGGTAAATGCTATTGGTGCCCACCACGATGAAATGGAAATGCAATATGTTATCTCTCCTATTATACAGGCTTGCGATGCTATAAGTGGGGCAAGGCCGGGAGCAAGAAGAGAAATAATGCAGCAATACATACAACGCATTAAAGATCTTGAAAACCTGGCAATGGCTTACACCGGAGTAGAAAAAGCATACGCAATACAGGCTGGGCGTGAGTTACGTGTAATTGTAGAAGCAGATAAAGTAACGGATGCTGATAGCGATAAATTAAGTTTTGAAATAGCCCAGAAAATACAAACAGAAATGACTTTTCCGGGGCAGATAAAAGTTACAGTGATAAGAGAAAAACGGGCAATTAATATAGCACGATAAAATATTCGGGCCTTGGGCATTTTCTGATAATCAGTATTTGCTCAAAGCCCGACCTCTGCCTCAAAATAAGCAATTCAGCTAAGCTGGGCACTTTTCCGGGGAAACCCAGTTTTTCTTATTTGACAATGCATGAGGCTACAGTCGCAATCGCTTAAAAAATTATCCCTTAATACCATTGCTAATTATCAACTTTTCCCCTACCTTTGCCGTCCGTTAAAAAGAAAAATATGAACGCAGTAGCATTCGTGCATGAGCAGTTGACATCAATACCAACGCTTCCGAAATTCAAAGCAGGTGATAACATCACTGTCAATTATAAAATTGTAGAAGGTACAAAAGAACGTATCCAGAGTTTTAAAGGCGATGTAATTAAGCGCCAGGGGACCGGAGCAACAGCTTCTTTTACAGTACGAAAAATAAGTGATGGCGTAGGTGTAGAGCGTTTATTTCCGGCTTTTTCACCAAATATTGAAAGCATCGTATTGAATAAAGTAGGCCGGGTACGCCGTGCCAAATTGTATTTTCTGCGGGAAAGAAGTGGTAAAAGTGCCCGTATTAAAGAAAAACGTATGGCTGTGGGTACAAAAACAAAAAAAACAAAATCATAATATTTTAATAATCAATATATTAAAAGCGGAAATTTAAGTATTTCCGCTTTTTTAATTTCAAATAATTTGGATTTGTAAACCCTTTTATTATTTTTACAGTTCAATTTTAAAAAAATACTTCATCTCTGATTAATTTTTTACCTCAAATTTTACTGCTTACTTATTTTAACAAATTAAAAACTTATCACACCATGAGAAGTATTGTTATGTTATTTTTAATTGTAACTTCTGTAATTTTTTTCTTTTGTTCCTGTGCCAGGGGCATTACTCCTTATGAAGCTGCTAACGGAAAGGCTAAGTGTGGTAAATACATTAGGTAATCCCTTCCCGGTTAACCGGGCGTTAAACATATCTTTAATTGATTGTTGAGGTATAACATACTTAAAAAAACATGTACCTTTACCCTTCAATTTATGATTATGATACTTAATTTTTTAAACTCAATCTTCCTGCTATCAATGCCCGGAGGCAGCGAATGGATTTTAATAGTAGTTGTTGTGCTATTAATGTTTGGCGGCAAAAAAATTCCTGAACTGATGAGAGGTGTAGGAAAAGGGATACGGGAATTCAACGATGCAAAATCTAATGTGAAGAATGAAATAGAAGAAGGGATGAAAGAGAAAGAGACAAAACCTGAAATGCCCCAATAAATAAATCAGGGTTAAAATTATTCAGCCGGAGTGTACTACACAACAATGTTGGGTAGTACACTCCGGCTGATTTCATAATACCAAAATATCATTTTCAATTATGTTTTCTTTTTCCTGTGTATCTTCTTATCATCAGCAATTACTTTCTAATACCACCACTTGTACACAAGCGGCAGAATATTATCTTGGCAGGATAAAAGAACAAACACACCTGAATGCTTTTGTAGAAGTGTATGCCAGCGAGGCATTGGAAAAAGCTTCCCTGCTGGATACTAAAAGAAAAAATGGCGAACCAATAAAAAAACTGCACGGGGTAATAATTGCCATAAAAGATGTTATCTGCTATAAGAACCATCATGTAACGGCCTCTTCAGCTATTTTAAAAAATTTTATTTCTTTATACACTGCTACTGCCTTACAATATTTACTGGATGAAGATGCCATTATAATTGGTAATTGCAATTGCGATGAATTTGCCATGGGCAGTACCAATGAAAATTCTGTGTACGGAAAAGTATTGAATGCTTTGGATGAAACAAAAGTGCCGGGCGGTTCTTCGGGGGGCAGTGCGGTAGCTGTACAGGCGGGTATGTGTATGCTAAGCCTGGGTAGTGATACAGGCGGTTCTGTAAGGCAGCCTGCAGATTTTTGTGGTATTATCGGGCTTAAACCCGGCTATGGCCGCATCTCCCGGTATGGGTTGATTGCTTATGCTTCTTCTTTTGACCAGATAGGGATTTTTGGAAAAAACATTGCAGATGTTTCACTATTACTGGATATTATGAGCCGGCCCGATAAGCAGGACAGTACCATGCAAACAACACTGTTGCAAAAACCAAATTCTACCATCAACACAGCGGAAAAAAAATTAAAATTTTGTTTTTTTAAACAGGTGATGGAGCATGATTCTCTTGATGAAGAAATAAAAAACAGCATCCTCAGTTTAGGAAAAGATTTGGAGGTACAGGGGCACCTTGTAGAAAAAATAGATTTTGATTTGCTGGATTATATTGTTCCCACTTACTACGTACTTACCACCGCAGAGGCAAGCAGCAACCTTGCCCGGTACGATGGCTTACGATATGGGTACAGGAACGGGCATGCTACAGAAGATATAGATGCCTTTTATAAAAATAACCGTTCCAAAGGGTTTGGTATGGAAGTAAAAAGAAGAATTATGCTGGGAACTTTTGTTTTAAGCACGGGGTATTATGATGCGTATTACACCAAAGCACAGCAAATAAGAAGGCTCCTGATGCAAAAGGTATCTGAAATATTTTGCAGCTACGATGCCATTATTATGCCTACCAGCCCCACTACCGCAATTGCTCTCGGCGAGAACGATAAAGACCCTATTGCCATGTACCTGGCCGATATATTTACAGTATTTGCAAACCTTTCTGGCATACCGGCAATATCACTGCCCTTATTTTTACATAATGTTAATAATATGCCTTACGGCCTGCAGGTTATGACTAATAAAAATGATGAAGTAACTTTGCTGCACATTTCTACCATGCTGATGCAGCAATATAAACCCGCCACAGCATCTATCAATTAATGAAAATAAAAAATTTTACATACCTGTTTATTTTATTTGCATTGCCTGCTTTTGCACAGGTAAAAGAAACTGTAGTAAAGACTGTAAACATAAAGGATACGGTTAAAAAAAATGAAGTGGCAGAGAATGCCATAATTGATGAAATAGTTGTTACTAAAAAAATACCTCAAAAAGATAAAGTGCAGTATTTTAGCCAACTTACCCGCTATGGTTTTAAAAATCTTTTCTCAAAATATGCTTACAATCCATTGCTGCCTTACTCATCCCAGGTAAACCCACATGCAGAAAATTATATGCAGGATTATTTGAAAAATCATACCAACAGTTTGATAAAAATGAAGACATGGGGGGTGCCTTATTTTAATCTGATTGATAATATTTTTGCCCAGTACGGGTTGCCAAGAGAATTAAAATATCTGGCTGTTATAGAAAGTAACCTTAGTACAAGTGCCACCAGTTGGGTGGGCGCAGGCGGCCCCTGGCAATTTATGCCTTACACTGCCAGAGATTATGGCCTGGTTGTAAACGGATCTTTTGATGAGCGCAGAGATTATTATAAAAGTACCCATGCTGCCGCAAGATACCTGCTTACTTTATACAGGCAGATGCACGACTGGCTTTTGGTAATAGCTGCATATAACGGCGGCCCCGGAAGGGTTTACAGTGCTATGAAAAAAAGTGGCAGTAAAAATTTTTGGGCATTGCAGTATTATTTGCCGGAGGAAAGCCGTAACCATGTTAAAAAATTTATTGCCACTCACTACATCATGGAAGGTACCAATGCTGATCCTGCTTCTGCATTCAGCAGTGGTAATGAATTTGCAGGTGTTGGTGTAAGTAACCCTTATGATAATAAACGCACACTTTCTACAAAGGAAATAGAACAGGCAGAAACACAAACTGTTTCGGGCAAATATAATTCTGTAATTATAGCAAAAAATTTATCCCTTGATATTGCTTTATTTAACCGCTATAATCCACAATTTGATAATATGCTGAATGCAAATGGCCAGTACGAACTTATTTTACCTTCAGATAAAATGCAGTTGTTTTTGGCTACCAAATACCAGATACTAAATGAATGTGTGCAGGTATTACTGGGTGATACCAATATCCCCGACAACAAAACAGTATATCCTTCAAAATATAAAGTAAAAAGAAAAAAGGTTTAGGGCTTCAGCACGTTAATTATGGCTTCCGCTTTAAGCATACATTCATCGTATTCATCTGCGGCATTGCTATAAAAAGTAATGCCTCCGCCTGCAAGAAAAGAGAGGTTCTTTTTTGATTTATTGTAAAATATACTTCTTATTACCACATTAAAATCAAAGTCGGCCTGGGGAGTAATATAACCAATACTACCGGAAAATAAACCTCTGCCGGCAGTTTCATATTCCTCAATCAATTGCATTACTCTTTTTTTTGGAGCTCCCGTCATTGACCCCATCGGAAAAGTAGCTTTTACAGTATCCGTCCAATGAATATCCTTTTGCAATTTACCTTTTACGGTGCTTATCATTTGGTGCACCTGGGGGAAACTGTAAATACCAAAAAGTTCTTCCACATAAACAGAACCTTCGGTGCAGATTTTACTCAGGTCATTTCTTACCAGGTCCACTATCATTACATTTTCGCTTTTTTCTTTTGTGCTGTTGTGCAGGTAATTTTTATTTTCTTCATCTGTTTTTTTATTATTTAAATCCCTTTTACTTGTGCCTTTAACAGGCTGAGAGATAATTATACTCCCTGTTTTTTTCAAATACCTTTCTGGGCTTGCACACAAACAATATCTGTCATTTAATTTATATAGTGCCGAAAAAGGATTAGCCGAAAGTTGTACCAAACGGCTATAAATAAAAAGCGGATCAATAGCTGCATCTTTTGCAAAAAACTGCTGGCAAAAATTTATTTCGTCACAATCCCCCCTATGAATATAATTTTTTAATTTTTCTATTACATCAACATATTCTTTTTTACTGATACTGGTTTGCACCCTTACATCCGTTGTTACTGCATTTACAATTTCTCCCGGCTCATTATTAATTTCATTATAAATTTCTGCTGTAGGCAGCAAAGAATTTACAACACTAAATTTTCCATCACATATCTGGATGATGGTTTCGGGCTCAAAAAAGAAAGACAAACCAAAATCTACAAAAGGTTTATGTTTTGAATAGAGTAACTCCACTTCATTTTTTAAATCATATCCTAAGTGACCGAATAACCAGCAGGGTTTTTCATCATAGAATAGCTTTAGCTGGCTGAAAGCATTGCCAGGCCTAAGTTCTATTGATCTTTTGCAACCGGCTGCCAATATGCAGTCAAAAGAAGGATCATCAAAATGATAATTGTTATTATCCAAAAAACAAAAAATGCCGAACCGGTTTGCCCAGTTCAACATTTTATTTTTAAAAACATTGTAATCCTCTATCAGAAAATTTGGAGAAGTAACTTTCACTTATAAAATTAAAAATCATCATCATCATCATAACCTCCACCACCACCGCCGTCCATATCATCAAATAAACCAAACTCCTTAAAGTCGTCGTCTATTTTTAAATCATCTTCGTCAGTTTTTTTTGTGCCTGCTTTTTTGCCTTTTGATTTAGGCACATCAAATTCATCAAAATCAGGATCCCAGCCTTCTTCTTCCGGCTTTTCCCAATCATCCTCTACCTCCGCTGCATCATCCTCATCGTCATCATCGTCATCATCTTTGCTTTTCTTTTTAGATGATTTAGTTTTTGGAGTTGGTTTTTTTATTTCTGCTATTTCATCTACATCATCGTCATCATCATCATCATCTGATATCGATGATTTTGAAATATTTTTTTCAGGTGTGTCCTTTGCAGGAGCTACGGGTTTTTTTACACCCGTCTTTTTTTCATTATCAGGTTTTGTTGCCATGCCAGGAGAATTAATACTGTAAAATTTCCACGAGTTTTTGAATTAGCCAAATATTTCGGCACTTTTTTTTATTATTTTTTTAGGTCCGTACTATTTGCTCCCGTCCGGGGCCGTTGCTGATATATTTTACAGGCACTTTTAAATAATCATTCAAATAACCAATATAGGTTTTCATTTGTCCGGGCATTGAAATATAATCTTTAATTCCGGTAATATCTGTATTCCAGCCCTCAAAATCTTTATATAAGGGTTCAATATCTACCCTGTTCATTTGAAAAGGTATATAATTTTTTTCTTCCCCGTTTATTTTATAAGTGTTACATACTTTCAATTGCTGCAGGCCATCCAGTATGTCTGCCTTAGTCATTACCAATTGTGTAACGCCGTTTATCATACAGGCAAACTGCAGGGCCACCAGGTCTATCCAGCCACATCGCCTGGGGCGCCCTGTTGTACTTCCAAATTCATTTCCAGCATTGCGTAAAAAATCGCCTTTTTCATCTGTAAGTTCTGTGGGAAAAGGGCCACTGCCTACCCTTGTACAATATGCTTTTGTAATGCCGATTACTTCCTTAATTTTTTGTGGCGCTACCCCTAATCCAGAACAGACACCTGCAGATATAGTGCTGCTGCTTGTTACAAAAGGAAATGTGCCAAAATCTACATCCAGCATACTACCCTGTGCACCTTCGGCGAGTACCCTTTGGCCTTTACTTATTTTTTCGTTGATAAAATATTCGCCGTTTACAATTTTAAAATCTTTTAAAAATTCCAACGCTTCAAAAAACTCGTCTTCCCAATCGCTGATGTCTTCCTGAAAATTAAAATTATCCAGTAACCGCTGGTGTTTTAAACGCAGTTTTATATATTGTGTGGTAAAACCTTTATGAAGCAAATCGCCTACACGCAGGCCATTACGGCCGGTTTTATCCATATAGGCAGGGCCTATACCTTTTAAAGTGCTTCCTATTTTATCATTACCTTTAGAAAGTTCGCTTGCTTTATCCAATGCCCGGTGGGTGGGCAGTATTAAATGGGCACGTTCGCTTATATAGAGGCTCTTTTTATAGTTCACCCCCATATCTGCCACTGCCTTGCACTCCTTTTTTAAAGTAACTGCATCCAGCACTACCCCATTGCCAATAAGATTGGTTTTATCTTCATGAAATATGCCGCTTGGTATCTGGTGCAGCACTATTTTTTTATTATCTACATACAAAGTATGGCCGGCGTTTGGCCCACCCTGAAACCGGGCTATTACATCGTAGTTCTTTGCAAAAAAATCTACAATCTTTCCTTTGCCTTCATCGCCCCATTGAAGCCCGAGAATTACATCTACCATTATTTTTATTTTATAATACCTGCAAATTATTTTGTAAAAAAAGTAAGCGTTGTATAAATATTTTATTATACTAATTCAACGGCGAAAATAAAGTGAAAAAAATCAACCACCTAAAATGCGAACCATTAAATAAAAAAAGCCCCGAAAAAATTCCGGGGCTTTTATAAGTTATAAGTAAAAATTAAGCTACTTTAAGCATGCTTAATTTACTGGTACTGAATTTACGTTCTGCATATTCGAGGGTAACTTCAAAACTTTTTACTTTCTGGCTTGGCAGTTCATACATAGCATCGGTAAGAATACTTTCGCAGATACTACGCAGGCCGCGGGCACCCAGCTTATATTCCAGGGCTTTTTCTACCATAAAATCATACACTTCCGGATCAAACTTTAAGGTAATACCTTCAATTTCAAACAGGCGGGTAAATTGCTTAACCAAAGCGTTTTTGGGTTCTGTAAGAATGCTGCGAAGCGTTTCGGCATCTAATGGATTCAGGTAAGTTACAACAGGCAAACGACCCAGCAATTCTGGTATTAAACCAAAATGCTTAAGGTCAACAGCATTTATAAACTGCAAAAGATTTTTTTGCTGATATTCCTGCAATTCTTTATTTACATTGAAACCGATAGCATTCGTATTTACACGCCGTGCAATAATACGGTCTATGCCATTGAATGCACCGCCGCAAATGAATAAAATATTCTGCGTGTTTACTTTTATTAATTTCTGTTCAGGATGTTTTCTGCCGCCTTGTGGTGGCACTAATACTTCACTGCCTTCCAACAGTTTTAAAAGACCCTGCTGCACACCCTCGCCGCTTACATCTCTGGTGATGGAAGGGTTATCGCTTTTACGTGCAATTTTATCTATTTCATCAATATAAACAATTCCTTTTTCTGCCGCCTGTACATCGTAATTACAAGCCTGCAAAAGCCTGGTAAGCATACTTTCTACATCTTCGCCTACATAACCTGCTTCTGTAAATACAGTTGCATCTACAATAGCAAAAGGCACATTCAGCATACGTGCTATTGATTTTGCCAGCAAAGTTTTTCCTGTACCTGTTTCGCCTACCATTATAATATTACTTTTTTCAATTTCTACTTCATTATCTACTTTTTGATTAAGCCTTTTGTAATGATTATAAACGGCTACGGCCAGTATTTTTTTGGCATCATCCTGACCAATAACATATTCATCCAGGAATTTTTTTATTTCGATGGGCTTTTTTACGGTAAGCTTGTAGGCAGAAGATGCCGGGTGTTTACTATCGGGTGTGTTTGATATTTCCTGAGATATAATATCCTGTGCATGCTCTACACAGTTTTCACAAATGTGGCCATCCTGGCCGGCAATGAGAATTTTAACTTCATCACGGTTACGCCCGCAAAATGAGCAATGCAATATTTGTTGTTTAGCCATGCGCCGTAGATAAAAATTAGCACTCTATAAACTATCATGGTTTACAGAATAATTATATTTTTTCAAAGGTACTGAACTTTGGCAAAATAGTATGGGATAGACAGCGCCGATAGCCGGAATGATGCTTTTAAAATGATGAATATGCCTTTAAATTTTAATAAATCCGGGGTTATTATTAAAAAAAATAATACCAGAGCCGGAATTGCTGATAGCCCTGATTTACTTTTTGTGCTGGATATTTTTTAAATGCTTTTGTAAAATATATTTTAACTGCCGCTTTACAATGGCGCCCATACTATTGCATTTAAGAAAATAGGTTGTATTGAAATAGGTATTCAGTTCGCTGCGGAGCATCTTAATTTTGTAGCCTTCTGAAAGTTCATCTTTCATCATAATATTCAACAGATCCATCAATTTTTTGCCGCTGCCCATAACCCGGTAAGCCATACTGGTTCGTTCTTCGGTACGGTACTGTTCAATAACATCTGCACTTAAATTTTTAAGCACCATCTCTACATAATCAAAGTTTTCTTTATAAAACTGCGGAAGATAAAGGTTTAATCTGCCTTCATAACATTGCTGATCAAAATCAATAGCTCTTATGCGGTATTGGTAATCTTCTACATCAGGTGTTATATCCAGCACAAAATTATAACTGCGCATATCACCCAATAATCTTGCAAAACACCGCTCATTGAATTTTACGAATTCTTTGGCAATCCTTATTTTATTGGTATCCGGCAACTGAAGATGATCCTGTAAAAAAATATCTCCGGGAATACCGGCTATATGCTCTTCTATCAAAGTATTTTTATGATATAAAAAAGTAATGCTGTTGGGAGAAAGGATATGTTCCAGTTCGAGGCCGTAAATACGGGAAGCATCGGCGTGTTTTACATAAAAATAATCGTAATTATCATTTATTTTATTAATGATTCTGATGCGGAAGGGAACGCTGTTTCCGAATTCACAAAAATCTATGCGGTCAACATCCAGGTGTTTTATATAACTCATATCCCCTTCTGTTTTAAGTATAGCATAGGTTTCAATGAGTACTTCTTTTAAAAACTCCATCTCTTTTCCATCGTAAATGGCATTTTCCCAATGGGTAAGTTTTCCTTTTTTATCTTTTAATGCATTAGCAAAACGATAGTTGAGAAGGTCTTTATAAATGATTGGCAATTTTACATCTCTGCCATGTGTATGCAGGTATCCTTTTAAGCCCTCACTTACGGGAAAAGGATCCTTTTTCATCATTGGCCGGTCGCTTTCCCGGCTGATCTTTGCGTTTATAATTTTATCAAACTGCATAGTATAAAGTTAAGTGAATGCGAAGAATAGAAACACAGATGACACTGATTGAACAGATTTAAACAGATTTTTTCAATTGATAATTGCTGATTTTTTAACCACAAAGAATTTTTTCAAGCAGAGAATATATAAAACAAATCCCTGCCAATAATGGGCAGGGGTTTTTAAATTATACAGAAAAAGCCGGCTTAAATTTTATCCATCAGGCCATCTACAATTCCGTAGGCTATTGATTCTTTGGCATCCATCCAATGATCACGGTCAAAGTCTTTTAATATTTTTTCAATTGACTGGCCACAATTATCTGCCAAAATTTTTGCCCCTAACTGTTTTGCTTTCATGATCTGAACTGCCAGAATTTCCAGATCGGCACTTGTACCACGGCCGCCCCCACTTGGCTGATGTATCATTACTTCTGCATTGGGGAAAATAAAGCGCCTGCCCTTTTTGCCACCGCTTAATAATATACTGCCCATACTTGCTGCCATACCCATACATACCGTACTTACGGGCGAGGATATCATTTGCATAGTATCGTAAATAACCATGCCGCTGGTAACCACGCCACCAGGGCTGTTTATGTAAAAGATAATTTCTTTTCCTGGATCAAGCGCTTCCAGATAAAACAGCCTGTCTGTAATGTCTTTTGCACTTTTATCATCTACCACACCCCATAAAAATATTTTACGCTGTTCAATAAATTTTTTATCAAACATATATCCGCTCATCATTTTCTCCATTGGGTTTTCGGGCATTTGGGGTGGAGTGTCTTCTTCTTCATCCTGCCTTATATTTCTGTTGTAAATATTCATATTATTTTTATTGTGATGATTGATTAAAAATAGTTTCGGCAACCAATACTGCGCAACGATATTGCTTACTATTTGATGCCGTACAAGAGGGCACTTCGTTCCTCAGGGTAAACTTTGCAAGCGTGATGACCAATAATGGAATGCCCCGATCAAAAAAATACTTAGTCTTTTTTAGCTTTTTTCGGATTCATTAAAAGCACTTCATCAACCAGGCCATATTCTTTTGCTTCAATGGCGGTGAGCCATTTATCACGGTCGCAATCTATGGCTATTTTTTCTTCTGTCTGTCCGGTATGATGGGCAATGATTGCATACAATTCTTTTTTTAGTTTCCGTATTTCATTTACGGTTATTTCAATATCGGTAGCCTGACCGCCTGCGCCGGCGCTTGGCTGATGCATCATTACCCGGCTGTGTTTTAAAGCAGTACGTTTACCATGAGCGCCTGCACACATTAGCACCGCACCCATACTTGCAGCCATTCCTGTACAGATAGTCGCTATATCGGGAGTAATGAACTGCATAGTATCATACATGCCCAAACCTGCATGAACACTGCCTCCGGGGCTATTGATGTACATCTGTATATCTTTTGTACGATCGGTGCTTTCTAAAAAAAGCAACTGTGCCGTAACGATGTTTGCCACTTCGTCGCTTATGGGATAACCCAGAAAGATTATCCTGTCCATCATTAAGCGGCTATAGACATCCATTACCGCTACATTCATTGGCCTTTCTTCAATAATATTAGGGGTAAGGTTGGTAACATTGTTTTCTGTACCGCCCAAAACAGGATTCTGTCCGTAATAACGGATAGCATTTTTCTTACTGTAGTCGTTCAGCAAATTACTACTGATGCTCTGGTGCTTTACAGCATATTTTTCAAATTCTTTTCCAAAATTCATTTTTGTAATTTATATGATTGATAATTCCTGATACTTATTTTTTGTAATGCTAAAGGTAATAGTTTGTATCATTCCGCATTCTTCATTTGCAATTTGATTTTCGGAATTGGCCAATTCCTTACCTGGTTTTGCTTTTCGTTAATTCCTCCGGCGACCCTGGTAAATCATGATATATTGTACCAGCATAGCAATAGATGCCAGGGCGGCAATTACGTAAGTAAGTGCAGCCCATTTTAAAGCATCTTTTGCTTTTTCATGTTCCAGTGCGGTGGTAATATGTGCGCCATCAAGCCATTTAAGCGCCCTTGCTGAAGCATCAAACTCTACCGGAAGGGTAATAACAGAAAATAAAGTAGTGACTGCAAATAATATAATTCCAATTAAAAGTATGGTAGGGTTACCGCCGCCAAAGCCCATAAAACCAAGGCCTGCAATAATTATCCATTGAGACAGGTTACTGCTGATTTGTACAGCAGGAACAATTTTGCTCCGCAACATTAACATAGAATAAGCAGCAGCATGTTGCAACGCATGCCCACATTCGTGTGCTGCCACTGCTGCGGCTGCCACATTGCGCCCTTCATATACATCTGCACTTAGGTTTACTGTTTTATTTACCGGGTTATAATGATCTGAAAGGGATCCTTCTACAGAAGTAACCTGCACATCGTAAATACCATTATCCTTAAGCATTTTCTGTGCAATTTCTGCACCACTCATGCCACTGCCTGTAGGCACTTTGGCGTACGCTGCAAACTTGCTTTTCAGCCGCCACTGCACTCCCATACCCAGTATCATGAAAATTATTGAAACTGCTATGATTCCAAAAGTCATTTTATTAATTTGAATAAGAATAACAAAAATTATTCCCTTTGGAATTTACTGACAAAATAGCAAGAAGGGATATATTATTTTATGTATTCAAACTCTTTGGTGCTTCCCATGCTTTCTCAACACAGCCTGCAAAAATTTAGTCGGAAAATTTATGGGAATATGGGTACCAAAAATAAATATCCTGCTTTATTTGCTTTTGTGTAAATGGTATTTTATCTTGGTAAACCGGTTTAAAAACGGCTTTCAATAAATATACTTACCTTCTTAACTACAAGAAATAATTATTCCCAATAGCCTTTTATTTTATTAGCCAACTACAAACAGTAACTTTTATTTTCTCTATCCGCCGTTCTGTAGAAAAATCAATTCCACTATTCTCCAAAATATTTATGTTCTACCTGAGGGAAATACTTTTATCAACTTATTTATTAAACATTTAAAAATAATAATTATGAAGACAAAAATTAAGGCAAGTGCAATCCGGATGATTGCTCATCTCTGTATCTTTTTGGTAATGATAACAACCATTATTTCCTGTAACAAAAAAGATATTAATACCATTTCAACCAAACAGGATGATGTAGCTCTGAGTAACAATGCAACTATCATTATGCCTGATGATATAATAGGGGGTACGGCAATAGTCAGTGGTGGCCAAAACATTTCTTCTTGTGATAAATACAACAGCTTTTACGGGCCTGCAGTACAAATGGGTAGCGGGCATTCAAGGTCATGGGTAAATATTTCTCATGAAGGTAAAGTTCTGGGAATAGGAATTGAAATGACGGGCGGTGCTTTGGAAGGGTTGCCTGTAAACCCGGAGGATTTTGCTGCCAGCACTTTTATTTTTCCATTGCATAAAAAAGCAAAAGAGTTTACTGCTTTTGATCATATAGTTATCAATTGGAACGTGCATGGCCACGAACCCCAGCATGTGTTTGACATTCCTCATTTTGATTTTCACTTTTACAAAATATCTGTTGCCGAACAGTTGGCTATTCCGCCCTACCCAATGGCTTCTGCAAAGTTCGATAACAATCCTCCGGCTGGTTATATGCCTCCATTATATCTTCATACCCCAGGAGGTGTTCCTCAAATGGGAGCCCATTGGATAAACTTATTATCGCCAGAATTTAACGGAGGGGTATTTACCCACACTTTTATTTACGGAAGCTATGATGGGAAGGTGACTTTTGAAGAACCAATGATCACTTTAGCTACTTTGGAAGCTGGAAATACCATACATCAAAATTTCAGGCAGCCAGATCATTTTGCACCTGTAAACAAATATTATCCTACCCGGTATAATATCTGGAAAGACAATGCCAAAAACAGGCATTATGTAAGTTTAGATCAAATGGTGTGGAGATAAACCCATCTGAAAATTTTCTATTGAATATAAGTATCAAAAGCATGTAATAAACCTAAAGTATGGATACTGAATTCAATGTGTTATTCTAATACCAGGAAAAGGAATTTTAAATAATTGGTCTGCCATTTCAATTAAAAGGCTGCTAAAAAAGCAGTCTTTTAATTTTGTTACTGTGCCGGAACATCATTTTACTAAATGGTATTTTAAATTGGTAACCCGGGATTGTAAAAACCAAGTCATTTCAGCACAAAAGATTTATACTTTCTACTTGCCTCTTATATTTTCAGTTTTTCAAAACAGATCCCTCTATCGCTACAATTAACAGGTTATAAAATAGATTGAGGTATATGATGTTAATTTAATTCATAATCTACAAAATACATATCCACTTCGCCAACATTTTTAGCCATTATTTTTCCTCTGTGCGTACAGGCATATTTATGTTTTATAAGTTCGTAGGTGGAGGCTGAAATATTAACACGCCCGGGCTCTCCATTGCTCTCCATCCTGCTGGCTACATTTACCGTACGACCCCATATATCATAAGCGAATTTTTTTCGCCCCACTACTCCTGCTACAATTGGTCCTGTATTTATGCCGATCCGGATATCCCACGGTGGCAGCCCTGATTCACTTCTTTGTTTATTGCGGTTGTGCATATAGTCTCTTATACCCATGCTTGCTTTAATGATATTAATGTAATGATCATTGTCTTCTGTGGGGATTCCGCCTGCACACATGTATGAATCACCAATGGTTTTAATTTTCTCCAGTTTATATTTTTCAATAATCTCATCAAAAGCAATGAAACATTCATTCAATTCTGTTACAACATCCTGTGGACTCATGTCTTCTGCCATTTTAGAAAAACTTTTAAAATCTGTAAAAAGCACCGAAGCCCTTTCATAATATCTTGGGGTAGCATTGCCTGTTTTCTGTAACTCATTTGCAACTTCCTGGGGAAGAATATTTAGAATTAAACTTTCAATTTCAGCATTCTGCCTATCCAGTATTTTATTCACTTTTATTTTACTGCGGTAATTTCTGTAAATGATTGTAGCAATAATAAATACCACCGCCAGGCCACCTATTAAAATATTCTTCGCTGCCTCTTGCCTTTTTAATTGAAGATTCTGTACAATTTTATCTTTGGTAAGCAAATCTACCTGCGCCTGCTTTTTTTGAATATCAAAATCGAACTGCAGTGTACCTAATTTTTTATCGGTATCAATATTATAAAGCGTATCCTTGATAGTGGCATAAAGGGTTTGATATTTAAAGGCATTTTTAAAATCTGTAGTTTTAGCGTAAGCTACGGCCATCTCCTGGTAAAGATCTTTAAGATTGGGAACAGCTTTTATTTCTTCTGCTATTGCACGTGCCTGGTTATAATAATTCAGGGCAGCGGAATAATTATTCTGGCTAATATATACATTGGCAATGCCTTCAAGTGACCGCACAACATGAAGCTTATTATTTAATTTTTTTGCAATTGCCAGGGCTTTATTATGATACAGTAATGCCTGTTTGTACTCACCCTCCCTCAAATAAAGCTTACCTATACCGTTATACGCAAAAGAGACATTGGCTGAATTTCCCAGGGCATTTATTGATTTCTGAAAATAACTTAAAGCTTTTGCATCATCATTTTTTTCAAAATAAATTTCCCCTATATTTTCAGAAATAACTCCAAGCGCTTCTTTATTACCTATCTCTTCGCATAACGGCAATGCCTGAATAAGGTAATTAAGCGCTTTGTCCCAGGTTGCTTTTTTATTATAATAAATACTCCCAATTGTATTAAGCGCCGAAAGTATCCTGAGTTTATCACCTGTCTTTTCAGAAAGCTTCAAGGATTTCAGGGAATATTCCAAACCTTTTACATCATCTCCCTGCTCAGCATAAATTGCGGCTATGTTGTTTAATAAATTGGCGACTCCTATTTCATCCTTTAACCGTTCAAAAATTGTTAATGACTCATTGAAGTGTTCCAGCGTCTCCAGGTATTTTCCCTGGTAGTAATTAGCCAACCCTATGTTTTTTAGCGCATAAGCTTTGCCTTTTAAAAAATCTATTTTTTCTGCTAAATCTTTTGCCTGTATTGCCAAACTTATAGATTTGGCGGGATCATCAGTAAAATGCTCTTTGCTTTGCTGCAGTAAATTATTTACTAAAGTTGTGTCAGAGTTGTTCATGACCACATGCACCGCCACGGATTGTGATTTAGTACTAATAAATATACCTGCGAACAATACGAATACACTTAGTTTTTGCATTTTCATAAGTTTAAATTTTTTACCCCATTCATTATGCCTGTAAAAAGATTAATTTTAAAATTACCGGCTGATAATAATTTTTTTAATATTTTTTTTGTCTGTACTCCATAACTGGGCAAGATAAACACCACTTAAAAGTTTACTTACATCAATCTTCTTAATATATTTTTTACCAGCTTCGCAAATACCATTATCCGTTTCAAAAATCTTCTTGCCATCAATAGTAAACAGTATTATTTTAGAATTACCCGTACGTGCATTTACAAAAGAGATGGTTAAATAGTCAGAAGCCGGATTTGGAATAATTTGAAATTCCCCTTCTGCTGGAGTATTCTGAACTACTTCCTGATTCAGGTTACTTACCTTGCTAACAGCGGGAGAACTTGCAAGAACACAAGCCGTAAATTTGTCATAAGAACTGCTGCTTCCTGTATAATTATTTCCACCACCGCCACTGCCTCCCTGTACTATGTTTTGTATTTGGGTAGTCGGTGTGCCAGTCTTGTAAGTTCCATTAATAGATGTTATTTTTCCTGAATCGGCTATCGCCGCATAGAAAAATTCAGGCTGATAAGCAGCAGTAGTATAGGCCCATTGATCTGTGAAATTTTTGTTGCTATAGAATATCCCTTTTACAACAGAATAAGTATTACTGCTATCTTTTACAAACCCTGTACTCGAATTAACTATGGCACCTGTAACAAAAATATCAGATGTGGAGGCAAAGCCCAACGGTACTTTTGTAATCCACATATTGTGTACTGAATCATATATTGCAAACGGCACTGTCACGTTATCTGCAACGATCTTACCAGCAGGTATTGAAAGGTCTGTTATTAATGGATTGGACGTTATATTAGTTAAACTAATCTTTCCTGATTTGAATAAAAGATAATCGCCTTTTAATTTTAACTGTCCGCTAATCTTTGTAACTAAATTTACCCACAGGCTTGTAGGTTTCTGCGGATCAGGCGTGCTACCAAAATTTTTAAAAGGGCTATGTGTAATAACACATGGGTTATTATTAATGGTCACCTTACCCAAGCCATACGTAATATCAAAATTAGGATTAACCAACACGCCGGGTATTAATGATTGCTGCCCTACATCCAGTCCCGTGATCATATTAATACCAAACATTGAGCCGAGCCAGTTAGATGGAGGATTAACATCATACTCATCAATGATCACTGCAGTATTATTATTAAGAGTACCGGCGCCTATTGTATTGCCATTTAATAACTGAACCAACGAGCCATTTACAAACTGAACTGATGAACTGTTTAACAACTGAACCAAGGAGCCATTCAGCAACTGAACTAATGACCCATTCAGCAACTGAACTAATGACCCATTTAACAACTGAACTAATGAACCATTTGGAATGGGTACATATACTCCATTGAGTAATTGAACCAGGCTGCCATTGAGCAATTGTACCAGTGAACCATTTATGATGGGCGTTGCTACACCATTTAACAATTGCACCAGGGAGCCGTTGAGGAGTTGTACTAATGTGCCATTCAATAACTGAACTAATGAACCATTTGGAATAGTCACATATTCTCCGTTAAGTAATTGTACCAAACTGCCATTAAGAATTTGAACCAATGAGCCGTTTGGAATAGTCACATATACTCCATTGATTAATTGTACCAAACTGCCATTAAGAATTTGAACCAATGAGCCGTTTACGATTGGCACCATGGGGCCCGTTGTGCCGTTTACCATCTGCACTAATGAGCCATTTAACATCTGTACAAGTGATCCATTTACTTCCACCTTACCCGTTCCGTTATCCAATGCTGTTTCGCCTAATACAGCCTTGGAATTTATACCGGGATACACATTGAAAAATTTGGCTTTGGATGGATCTTTTTTATAATTATAAATTGATTCAGATGCAATATCTACCATGTACTGAACATTAAATGTATTAGGATTGCTGAGAGAAACCAGCTCATTATTAGCATCTACCTGGAACTTTCCAGAATTTTTTACCGCCTGGAAACTTGCGATCATATTCATATTTAAAAGATCAGCATTAGTGAGAACTGAACCATCTGCCTGTGTTTTTGAAAAACCTTTCACAACTGCCAGTGCATTATTGGGTACATAACCCTGGTGATAAGTTTTGATAAGATTAAGTAAGGCTGTTGGATCAGGAACATTCGTTTGATTAAACTCATATTTAAATGTAATGTTACCAAGATACTGCCCATAAGTTATTGTTTTATCCTCAGGTGTAACTTTCAGCGGCATTTTTTCAACCGTTAAAGTACCGGGAGTAAATGTGTAATTATATTTTTTCAAAAGAGCTATGTCCAAAGGATTAGTTTGATCAAAAGTTCTTGACGGCGCAATGATATATGTGCCTACATCACTGTTAATAGTAGCCGAAGTTGTCAGGGTCATATTTTCTATACCAATATCCTTTAGTGTAAGAGTTGTATCCTGCATCAACACACCATTTATCTTTATGACAGTATCAAGGGCAGGAACCTGCTGGCCATATTTCTTGGTTAAGCTGACAGCATTTACCGTGATATCCCCATCAAAGAAATACAGACTATTAGAAAAGCCACCATCAAGATGTTTTCCATTTACAAGAATTGTTGAGGGGTATGGAGGTGTGTATAGCCTGATAGGTGGATTGTCTCCAAACATCGGTACCACAGCAGTTGCCTCATTTGTATTCAGCACTACTGTTGATGCAAGTGCCGAGTCCCGGAAGTATAGCATTGAATTATTACTGAAGTTCTCTCCTTTTACAGTAACAGTAAGAACAGCATGTCCGGGAATCGTTAATGGAGAAGTTAGCGGCACTATCAATTCATTGATGTTAGGGGTAGGCGCCGCAAAAGTCCGCATAGACAGATCTACATTTACAAGTCCGTAACCCGAAGAAAAATCAAACCCAGGCGTACCCATATCAGTTGCAGTACTTTGCAGCAATGATCTTATTTCTGATGGTGTGGTGACAGGCTGGTTCAGGAATTTTTTCTTTCCCTGCATGATTAATGCTGCTATTGCTGCAGCATGTGGAGCGGCAGCAGAAGTACCAAAGAAATTTGAAAAACCATCTAATGCACTATTCGGATAATCCTGACCAGATCTCACTGTAGTGTTAACACCATCTGGTGCAACCAGGTCAGGCTTATTTCTTATAATGCCGTTAGTCTTTGTTCCGCCAGTAGAAGAATAAGACTCAATGAGAGGCGGGTTTAGATAAGGCGGGGCTTTATCAAAGCGGGCCGCACCAACGGCTATAGCGCTATCAGCATTGGCCTGGCCAACAAGCGTTGAAGTACCCTCGTTGAATTCCATAATGCGAACACCGCCACGAAAGACAATATACTTAATACGTGAAGGATTACTGGTAGTTGTATTATTTACAATAAAAACATTTGTCTCCAGAGAATCGGTACCAGGAATGGTAAAAGGAATAAATTCAATAGGATCTCCACCTGTATTGTCCCTGTTAAATCCATAGAGGGCAGTGCCATCAGTAGCTGGCGTTAAATAAATATCCATGTCATTTTTTGTACCACCAGTCTCACCAAAAGAGTAGATGCCGTCAGTCCATTGAAATACGATTGTATAATTTCCGGGGGCTAATTTAACATGCTGAAATATATCGCCACCGCCAAAATTATGCGCCATCTTACCGGCAAAAACTCCTGCCGGAACGGTTATTGGATTGAAATCTTTTTCGTACGACTTATTTGAAAAATTGCCGGCAGCAGAAAAATATGCAACGCCTTGTTTTACTACGGAATCAACCGCCTTTGCCACTACGCCATCTTTAAGAAAAGGCTCGGTAATAAATGTCACATCATCCACAATTACTTTACAACCGGCATCCTTTAACTGATAAATTCCTGATGCAAAATCGCCGGGAGTAAAAAAACCTGTGCGGAAATAAAGTTCTGCACCTGGTGCTACATCATGCAGAATTTGCAACATTGCCCTGCCCTCATCTGTACGCCTCACCGGAAAGTCCTGCAGTACATGTACATTTTTATTATAACCGTTAGGGTTCACCACATGTCCTCCAACAAGGAATGTGGTATCGCCGGGAAGATCTCCATTTGCAACATCCTGCGCTGCAGTATTTGTTGTAAAGGTTTGCAAAATTGGGTTCGGGGGATTTGTTACAGATTGAAGTGGCAGGCTGGCAGTAGTGCCGGAGGTAATGGTTGCATAACTATCTGAAATCACACCTACTTTAATGCCATCGCCGTCAATTTTATACCCCTTACGTACCAGGTAGGAGCGTATGGTAGTATCGCCGGCCGTTGCAACAAGACCTGCATTATTCACAGCCTGGTAATAGGGTCTGCAATATTTGATCAATGTAAATAATGAATTTAAATTTGGTAAATGACGGATCGGATATTCACCGGTTAGTATAAAACTGTTTGTACCATTAGGAATAATATTTCTTAATCCATAATGCGTTGTATCATTTTGTAACAGGTGCAATACAGAATCACGATAACCCTGCAGCGCAATTACGTCTATCATTACATAGCCATTTGCAATGGCAAAGAAAGTAGTGTCTGAAGTATTATTGTCATAAATAGATTGCAGTTCAGAACCAATAAGACTTTTTAACCGGCTTGATACCACCACAGAATCTTTTGAAAAACAATTTGATGCCGAAGAAACGGTGAGAATATATGTATCTGCTACCGAAACAGTAATAACAGCTGCATTAGGTGGCGATGAAATGATACCTCCATTAATAGCCTGCCAGTTATATAATACCCCTGGAGTAATTGAGGTTCCCGTTAATGTGGTAAGGGTAGAAAAATTTAAAGGTTTATCAATACCTGCATTTGCATCAGGGGGATTGCAAAAGGAAAACGGTGCAAAATTTATGGTAACTCCGCTCTCAACATTCACCTGCGTGCCACTCCACAATGCACCTGTAAGATAGCTTGACCCGGTACCGGCACCAATATTAATACTTGCATAAGGCGCCCACACAGATCCTAACCATTTGGTAGCGCCGCCTGCTGAACCGTTGGCAATATTCCAGGCAACTGCAGCATTTGAAGAGCTACTGCCATTACCATGCGTTTCGCAATAAATACGATTGGCATTACCACCATTTTTCATTGTTGCCAATACCTTGTTCAGATCTACATCTCCATACACATAAATTTTAAACGTACCAGTGGTCGTATTCTGAAAATCAAAGACAAAATTATTTGTAGTACCAGAGTTTTTTATAGAATTGAAAACATATACACCCGGCCCTGAGAAAGTTAGGATTTTATTTCCGCCTAAGGTTACATTGCCATATGCACCTGGAGTGATGCTTATATTATTACTGATATTAAGTGTGCCAACGGCTGGAAAATTTGTAATCGCAGGCATATCAGGAAGAACAGGAAGTGCTGGCGTTCCGATAATATTACCACCGCTTGGCACAGGACCCGAGTATGTTGTGCCGGCAGGATGAGTTACTTTTCCATTTACTGACTTGCCACCAATAACAATATTTCCTTTTACATCAATATTTCCCGTTATCGCAGCACTGGAGCCTACAGATAAAACTGTTCCTGCAATATTTGCATTGTTTGCAACTGTTATGTTTCCTGTTACAACATTGCTGTTGGCAAGCTGTATAGATCCTCCACAATATAAATTAGAAGAAATGGTGGAATTTCCGGTGGAAGTAATAAGGTTGTAGCTTCCGATAGATCCATCCTGAATAGTTGTAGATGATCCTAATATTACACCGCAGCCGGGAGCTGCAGGCAGTTTTTGCCCGGCTCCATTTGGGCATTGCCCGTTACCACCAAATAATACAAAGTTTGAAATATTCAGTTGCTGCGCTGTTACACTTAAACTAAAGAGTACGGAAAAAATAAGGATACATACATTACCGGTATATACATAACTAAAATTGTTTTTTCTGGCCATAATGGTAAAATTAATTTTTACGACAATTTATAATAATGCTGAAATGGTTGCAGGATTGCAGATTTAGCAATGGTTTTTCTGCATGATATTAAATCCGCAGTTGACGGTGAAGGCGTTTAGAAAAAACAAAAAATATTCTTTATGATTAAAAGAGGGTAATGCTGGTAAAACGTATATTTCGTAGATATAGAATAATAAATGAGAGTTGTAAAAACTATACTTAAAGATATAATTTTTTTTTATCATTCGAAAGAATCTTTAATGTATATTTATCGAATGCTTTTAAATATTGTTTTCTATGCACTAATCCGGCAGTTTGATGCATTTTCAATTCCAATGATACCGAACTGATTTTTTTCCGTGACCAGCAATTATAGTTTTAAAAAATAGGATTATAATTCTCAACCGTGATAACTTTTAACAATTCCTGAAATTGTTTGCACTTATACTTTTAAACCGATGAAAGAACGTTTATACAGAACATTAAACATAAAATATTCTGAATCCGGGCAGGTTTTAGATTTGCTTTTAGTACAGTTTTTTTTAGGCCTGGCCACGGCTTTTTTAAACATAGTTGCTTTTACGCTTTTCATTTATAATTTTCCTGTACACCAGCTTCCTGTTGTATATCTGTCTGTGGCAGCATTGCTGTTTGCCACTAATTTAGCTTACGAAAAAATTGAACGCCGTATTACTCCACTGCAATTATTAAAAGTTATCATCGTATTTTCTGCAGTGGTATTGTTGTTTTTATGGATAGGCCTTTCGTTTTGGAACAAGCATGATTTTATATTTATTTTATTAATGGGCAACACCCTCCTTTACATGCTCATTAGTTTTGCTTTCTGGGGATTAGTTTCCCTGCTTTTTAATGTGAGAGAGAGCCGGAGAGTATTTTCTATTGTTGGCTCCGGCGATATTCCTGCAAAGTTGATCGGGTATCTGGCTGCACCTTTACTGATCCCTTATACCGGGCTTAATAATCTTATTTGGGTAGCCATACTTTCTCTTATAACCGGCTTGCTGATCTTTAATAAAATTATCAGAAAAAAAAGCTGGAACCAGATAAGAAGTAAAGCACATAATCATGAAGACCATGAAATATTGATTTTAAAAAAAACCGATTTTGTAAATTTCTTTTTTAAAGACAAACTCATATTTACCATTTCATTGTTATCTATACTTAGTTATAATGTTTTCATTTTAATTGATTATACTTTTATATCCCAGGTTAAAATCCGGTTCGAGAATATATCAGACCTGGCCGTTTATATTGCAACTTTTTTTGTACTGGGCAGATTTATAGCACTTATATTCAAACTCATCTTTACCAGCCGTGTTATAGAGCGGCTGGGGATTATTTATTCGTTATTTATAACGCCGGCTGCATTATTTATTTTCTGTGTAATATTTTTATGGTATGGCGATCATGATAATTACAATGTATTTATTTTTGGCGCTATGGCTTTACTTACAGAAGTGCTGAGATCTACCATGCAGGAGCCGGTATTTTTCATCCTTTTTCAACCACTTAAAGAAAAGCTGCGGCTAAAAGGGCATATTATAACTAAAGGGTATATGCTTGCCCCTTCTCTTATTATTGTGGGGTTAACCTTATTATTTCTTTACAACACAAAAACACCTGTAACTATTTTATTTACCATTAAAATTATACTGTTCAATCTTTGTATTTGGGCGGTTATCATAATCTTTATTCAAAAAACCTATCTTAAAACCCTCCATACTTCTATCAAAAAAGGAACATTCAGCAGCGATGATATTTATATAACTGACCAGGCAGTTATGGATATTTTACTGCAGAAAGTAAAAACCGGGAAAAAAACAGAAGTTATTTATGCACTTAATTTACTGGCAAAAGCAGATTACAAAGATCTGGAATTTATATTACTGGAGCTGTTAGACCATGCCGATAAAGATGTGAAAAAATATGCGCTGGATCAATTGAGTATAAACAATAAACCACATATACAAACCTTTAAAAATATGCTTGCTAAGGAGCAGGATAAAGAAGTACAGGAAAAAATAATTGATATCCTGTGCAAACAAGATCCGGTTTTTTTACAACTTTCATCACAAAATATTGCGCAACAAAGTAACGGGGTGCAAAAGATTATTATCATCAATTTATTAAACCAGCGGGAATTTAATAATCTCTTTGAAGCAGGTAAAGAAATTAATAACCTGATCAGTTCGCCACATGCAGATCAGCGGGGTCTTGCGCTGAATATTATCAGTGAGGTAAAACATATACAGTTTACCGAGGAGATTGAAAAACTGATTAATGATGAGGAGATATCGGTAAGAAGAAGCGCTATCATGGCTGCCTGCAAATTAAAAATCAAATCATTGTTACCTTTAATTCTTGAATTATCTGACCAGCCCTCTAATAAATACTTAGTATTAAGAGCGCTGCAGACCTATGGCGATACACTATACCAGGATATTCATATACTTCCGCAACAAAAAATAATTATATACAGTACAGACCTGATAAAAATTGCCGGAAAAGCTAAAGGACAGTTTTCTACTTCATTCCTGTTATCTTCCCTGGATCAGTTACCTGGCCAGGCCAATAATATCGTTCATGCACTATGGAATAAAGAATATGAACCACAAACAGTTGAAGAAACCAATAAACTCAACCTATTACTGAGTAATTATTTAAGAACAGGTGTAAGTAAAATAAACGATTACAACGGCATACCGGATTCACAAGAGAGAATGATGCTAAACCGTTCTTTACGAAACGAAATAAAAAGTGATCTTATATCTGCTCTTAAAATATGTGTATTGCTTTACCGGAAAAAAGATATCAACAGGGTGCTGGAGCTTATGGAACTGGAAGGAAATAAAAAAGTTTTTAATGCTGTAGAAATGCTTGAATTAATGCTTCCGCAAAAAGCTTCAAAGAGATTGAATGTAATGTTTGATTTTGTGCTGGATCCTTCTCACCACAAAATTAATATCGTAAACTATGAAATGAACACACTGTTGCAAAAAGTTTTTTTCACTGATGCCGTTTCATTTAATCCATGGACAAAAGCAGTTTGTATGTACAGCTTCTGGATGAATAATGAAAACGAATTGCTGAAAAAACTGCGTAACAGTAATGGAGCAGGAGAACACTATATAATTAAAGAAACCAGGGATTATGTTTTAAGTACCATTAAATAATATACTATGCTCATTATCGAAAAAATTTTACTGCTAAAAAATTCAGACATTTTTAAAATGTCCAGCGAAGTGGATCTCATTGATATCGCTTCTATCTGCCAGGAAAATCATGTAGATAAAGGAGTAACACTTTTTAATAAAGGTGACCAGGGAAACTGTATGTATTTTATCTATTCCGGTCATATCTCTATACATGAAGGGCAGCACCAGATAGCGCTGCTTGCCGAAAATGAAATCTTTGGAGAACTGTCTCTGCTGGATTCAGAGTCCCGGAGTGCAAGTGCTACTACGCAAACAGATTGTATTCTTCTTAAAATAGAACAGGAGCCTTTTTATGATGTAATTGCCAGCAGTACAGAAATATTAAAAGGGATAATGAGAACACTTTGTAAAAGGCTGAGGGAGCAGGACAGGATTACCATAGAATTGAAAAAAAATATTCAGTAGGTTAACTGCGCAGCGATTGGTAATTTTTTTGTTTAACAGGTTCCCGCAGCAGCAGGGATGACTGGGTATAGTATTGATGATTTTTTAAAAAATTCAGTTGCCTCTGCTGCCATTCCCCGCCATCAGCTATTTTATTTAAGCAAAGCAATTCTATTTTTAATCCTTCTGAAATTGCAGAAAAATCATCCCTGCCTAAATAGTCAAGATCTGCATCGCAAATAATTTTCTGCAGGTGTGTAAGGGGTTCATTTGAGCTTTTGGTTACCATAATTAATTGCTGTACCAATTTTTTTTCCTCTTCCTTTAAATCCATATTTTCCGAATCCATCCTAAAAATACGGCAGCTCATTTCTTCGTGCCCTTCATAGGTTTCTAAAAAACCGGTATCATGATATAATGCTGCTAATTTTAATAAAAAAACCGTTCTTTCATTTTTTATATTTTCTGCCTCAGCAATCCTTTCTGCCTGGTTTAATACATCAAGGGTGTGCCTTATATTATGGTAGGTAAGATTAGTATCTAAATTTTTTAACCTGCTAAGCACAGTCATTTTTATAATATCAAAACGCTTATCTGGCATATATATCTTCTGGCAATATAAGTAAAATACAATGGAGCAGAGGTGATTAAAATAATTCTGCTACCCTGGGTAAAGTTTTTTTAAATGCAATCCCCCTGTAAAACCGTGCCTGTTTAAAACTTTACAAATTTTAAAAAGATTTTTTACAATTACAAGAAATAAAAAAATTGTCAGGCAGCAATCAAAGGCAACCTTTTATTGCAAACAATTAAAAAAATTTATACTACCGGTGATCTGTAGAAAATTAAGCAGTTTTTTTATTAAAATTGAAAATAAATAAAGGAGCTGCTGCTTTCCTGGCTTAATATTAAAAGTATCAGCATTGCACTCCATACCAGGCCCAGCAACCACCACGGCATTTTATCAGCAACAGATAATACACGTCTGTTACGCATTATCCAGTGAAAGGCAAACATACAAACAACGATTACAGAAACTTTTATTATGGTTAAAGTAGATAAAAGAACTGCAGCATTAGGTTTATGAGAGAACATTGAAGTAAGCATTCTCCATGCAGAAGTAAAATCGGGCGCCCTAAAAAATACCCAGGTAACGTTTATAAGAAAAAAAGTTACTAAGGCAAGCAGTAAATTAGATGATTGCACCGTTTTTAAAAACCGGGGTGCTGTAAATCCCCGTGTAACTACCCCCGGCTGCAGTACCAATGCCGGGTTTGGTTTTAACCGGATTTTAAAGTCCTGAATCAGTTTTTCAACACATAAATACAAGCCATGTAATGCACCCCATGCCACAAACGTCCAGTTGGCGCCATGCCATAAACCGCCAAGCAGCATGGTTATCATCAAATTAATGTATGTCCGGAATTTTCCTTTGCGGTTACCACCCAAAGGAATGTATAAATAATCTCTGAGCCACGCAGATAAAGTGATATGCCACCTCCTCCAGAAATCAGAAAACCCAACCGCAGCATAAGGATATAAAAAGTTTTCAGGTAAAATAAAACCTAAGCAGGATGCCACCCCAATAGCGCAGGTGGAATATCCTGCAAAATCGAAAAATATTTGTCCGGAAAAAGCCAATACACCCATCCATGCATCCAAAGTATTCAAAGGATCTTTGGCATTAAATACAGTGTTGGCAGGGTCTGCCAGCATACTATCTGCCAAAACAACTTTCATAAATAACCCAAGCGAAATCAATAGCAAACCCTGCATCAGTTGTTTTTGATTAGCCCTGCGTGGAGTTTCAAATTGAGGCACCAACTGTGGTGGGCGCACAATTGGCCCTGCTACCAAGTGAGGAAAGAAGGTAACGAACAAAGCAAAATCAAGAAAAGATTTAACGGGCTCACTTCTTTTTTTATACATATCAATAGTATAACATAAAGTGGTGAATGTATAAAAGGAAATGCCTGCAGGTAAAATAATATTTGGTTTGGCAGGATGGTAATTAACGCCCAACGCATTTACCAACTCTGTAAAGTTTTCCAGCAAAAAACCCCCATATTTAAAAAAACAAAGCATGCCCAGGTTTCCGCAAAGGCTAAGAACAAGCAGCAACTTTCTTTTATGTTTGTTAGGCTCTGTATATAATGCCCTGCCCACAAAATAATCTACAATAGTTGCCAGCCACAACAAAAGAATAAAGGGGGGGTTCCATGCAGCATAAAAAATATAACTGGCCAGTAAAAGGTTTATCTTTTTTACTTTCCAGGGCAGGGGAAGGTTGTGAAGAATGAGCATCACAATAAAAAAAACAATGAAAGTGTAAGAATTAAAAACCATGATTAAAAATTTTTGGAATTAATATAATTTATAGCAATTGTTTGTTTATGAGCAAACGTCCAGCCTTTTTCATGCTGAAGAATTTCAATTAAATTTTTAGTAAAAACAATGGCATCTGCCGGTTTTAAATGAGACCATTCTGGACAAATGAATGAAGCCAGCCCCGGATAATCTTTAAAATAGATACCGGGTGTATTTGTATAAGCCAGCAAAGCATCCCAATATTTTTGCCGTGGGTAAACAAGCTGCTCAGTTTCCAGGTAAGTGCCGGTGGAAGGCGTTCTTACAAACAATATTTTTCCACCTCTGGTTTTTATTTTGTCAATTGCTTCTTTTACTTCCTTGAAAATAATTTCCAGGCTATCCCCTTTAATTCCCGGGGATCTGTCAGATGCACCGCCTGTTATCAGCCAATTTTGCTGTTGCCTTTTTTGCTGCATTGTATCGTTTAAAAAACTTTCAGCCATAAAACTTTGTCGCTGGCCACTTGTTAACCCAAAGCCTTTAGGAAAATGGGGCCGCTCAAATACGCCTTTCCGTTTTGGATTTCCTATTTCGCTTAGCAATTCATTTAAACCAAATTTATCTTTATCCAAAAAAACAAATTGAGATTCTAAAAAGTAATTTATACGGGTACTAAACTTTTGTGCAGGCGTCCATTTTTTATAATATTCAATGCCTTCTACAGCAGATTTTTCTGTCCGTTTTTTATTCCGGCCAAAAAATAATCCTTCCGTAACATCAATGATCAATTTGCCCCTGAATTCTTTATCATTTGCCAGGTCTGCCAGCAATGGCCGTGGCGATGTGGCCACCATAGCAAGCTGTATTGCTTTTTCGCCGGTAATATTTTGCCATGTTGGTATATCAAGATCATATTTAATGCGGGATGAACCGATGAAAATGGTAGCTGCATCTGCAGGTTTATATATTTCTTTTCTTTTGGTACTCCAAAGGCTTGCATCATCATTATAAGAAACCGGAAATCTATTACTACGCCAATAGGCTTCCCAGCAAATGAGAAAAAAGGTAACTAACAGGAAAGCCAGTATGCCTGCTTTTATAAAAATTTTATTTTCCATCTAATTGAAATTATTAAAAGGCTTTGCATAAGGAAATACCCAACCTTTTTCCTGTACTATCTGAATTAAATTTTTGGTAAATACAATTGCATCAGATGGTTTTAGATGAGAAAATTCAGGGCACTGAAAATGAGCAATGGCTGGATAATCTTCAAAATGTATTCCGGGGGAATGGGTAAATGATAATATCCTGTCCCAATATTTTTCTCTTGGAAAACCCATCTTTTCTCCTGATAAATATGGGCCGCTGGATGGTGTACGAACAAATATTATTTGTCCGCCTCTGGATTTTATTTTATCGGTGTCTATTTTTATGGTAAATAAAATTGAGTCCTGTTGTGCAATGGTTAATGCCGGGGGCTTAGGGCCTTTTGCCATATTGCCCCATATATCTTTAACTTTATTTTGCAAATTGGTGTCTGTCAAAAACCGATCAGTCATTTTATTTTGCCGGTCAAAATTTATCCTGTTAAACTCCATAGGAAAATCAGGAGGCCCATATACACCATAGCGGGGAGGCACTTTTATTTTTTGTAATATGCTGTTTAATGATAAATAATCTTTATCCAAAAAAACTAATTGAGATTCTAATAAATGATTTACCTGAAAACTGAATCGCTGAGCGGGTGTTATTTTTTTATAATAATCTAAATCAGCTTTTACCATTACTCCCCTGGGAGTAAATAAAGAAAAGAATAGTCCTTCCGTAACATCAATCATCAGCTTTCCTTTAAAGCGTGGATCATTTGCCAGGTCATGCAACACTGGTAACGGAGAAGTGCCTTCAACCGCTAATTGTATGGGATCTTCACGCGTTAGTGCTTTCCAGGTATCGGTATCAAGATCATATTTATTACGGGATGAACCGATAAATACAGTGGCTTTATCAGCAGGTTCGTAAACCATGGCTCTTTTATCTGACCATAAACTTTCGCCATCATCATAAGATGGTTTTATGCCATTGGCACGCAAATAAAATTCCCAGCTTGCAATGGAAATGGTAACCATTACTACAGTTAAGATACCGGCTTTTACAAAAGAGGAAGCAGTCATTTTACAAAAAAATATGATTAAGAATATATTACCCGGTAATCAAGGATATTGGTAGGTGCGATAGTTCGGTTTTCACAAAATCTGGTTATATAATCATATAAAATAATGATCAACAGGTTTAAAGATAATTTTTACATATTAAAAAACATAATAAAATAATTTACCCCTTTGATAATGGTTGTTGAGTAGGCTGTTATACCCTATGCCTCTCTGCAGATGTTCCGCAGGATCATCTGTCTGCCGTTAGTCGGAAGCCCAGACGGCGGCGAAGACCTAAGTGGAACACCAACGGAGGCGGACACCCATACGTTACAATGTATTCGCTGTAACTACAGATCAATATTATCCTTAGCAAGAAATGAAAAATGTAGTCTATTGGAAATGCTGTTTATAAAAGAAAGTTCTTCTTCATTTATATCAAACCCTATTCCTCCATCTTCTGTTTCAATCCTCACTAAAAAACTCATTTCATAAAGCGGATTATCTTTATATCCCTTTAATTTAGGTAAAATTGGCAAGAGATGAGATTTTATATGCTCAATATGTGCACTTATTGATTCTTCAATTTTTATAATTGGTAAAGATTTGATTGCCCATAAATGCCAAGGTTTAAATCCAACTTCATTAGAATGTTTAGATGATATTAAATCTCCTTTATTAAAATACCTGGTTGGCTCAATACCAAATTCATTTGTTATTTGCTGCGGAGTGATTTCTTTAGAAATAATTACGAATTCACAATATGTCATATTTTCAAAATAATCCTCATTCATTTTATTAATTTTAATATACGTGATCATGTAAATTTACCCCCGCCGTTGGTGTTCTTTCAATTCTATACAACGCCGCCCCCGTATGCTCTCCCGACCAACGGGCTGTATCAACTCAATCGCCGGAAAATAGAATATTTTCCATACCCTAATTTACAAAATATTTTTTGTTTTATATCTGCCCCAGACGGCAGCGAAGAGTTAAATGTAACAGCAATGGAGGCGGAGGGGCAAAAACACAACTACACGCTGTTGTTGTAAAAGTGATATTAATAAAAATTAAAATCATTATCATTTATTCTTCCAGCGAAAAGTATTTATCAGATGGTCAATATCTACCTGCAAAAAATTCTGCACAGGTTTTAAAGAATCTGCATTTGGCGTGGTATCAAAATACAGCGCTCCTCTTATAAAATTTTTAGCAGTATCGCTCATAAAAAACTGTTTGGCTGTAGCTGCATTGCCGCCTACTTTAAAAAACACACCCGAAATGCCGTTGGCGGTTTTAAAAGCACTATCGTTAATGGAAGTGGCCACGGCTTCATTTTTATTGGTAAGCGTAAATGCATCATTCACCATTTTATCAAACTGGTTTATCCCCACGGAGTCTTTATATGCCCCGTTCATCTGTTTTATTTTATAAATGGCTTTGCCACCAATTATTTTATAGCTTAAAAAAATGCGGGCATTAAATTGCGGAAAATCAATATTTATCCAGTATGGATTTTCGGGGTTGCTGTCAAAAAAAGTACTGTCTTTTATCACCTTTGCATACACCGGATATTCAAATTCGTAAGGAAAAACGGCATTATTAAATTGGGTGTATTTATGCAGCGGAAGATCAATATTAAAATATCCCTGTTTTTTGGAAGTATAGACACTGTTTTTACATGCTGCAAAAAAATATATAGTAAGCAGCAAGGTTATAGAGAAGAAAAGGTTATTAATTTTTATCATTATTATTGTTGTTCCTGCTTAATGGATATTTTTACTTTATCTATCCTGTTTTTGCTTATCTCGAGCGGAATAAAAGAAAATCTGCCACTGATAAGTATTTCATTTACTTGCGGAAATTCTCCGGCAATTTCCAATACCAAGCCTGCTACAGAATCACTTTCTCCACGCATACCGTCAAATATATTGACTGGTAAATTCATGGCTTTACAGGCATCGTTTATCATAAACTTACCTTCAAAAATATAATTGTAATCGTCTATTTTTTTATTAACGCTTTCTTCATCATCAAATTCATCTTTTATTTCGCCGATAATTTCTTCCATAATATCCTCTAAAGTTACAATACCTGCTGTGCCGCCAAACTCATCTACCACAATAGCAAAATGTATCCGTTTATTCCTGAATTCCTGCAACAGGTCTTCAATTAATTTTTGCTCGTGTACAAAATAAGAAGGTCTTAATAACGGATGCCAGTCAAAGTCTGCAGGCCCATTTAAGTAGGGCAGCAGGTCTTTAGTATGCAGCATACCGGCAGGCTCATCAAGATTATTTTTATATACCGGCAATCTTGAATAATGTAATTCCTCTGCCTTTTTTATTACGCCGGCAAAATCGCTGCTGTATTCGATGCCGCTAACATCCATGCGTGTACGCATAATCTGTTTTACTTCTGTATTGCCAAATTTTCTTATCCCTTTTAATATTTGTTTTTCTTCAGTGGTGGCTTCATGATCCGGCAGCAGGTCTATGGCATCATCCAGGTTACGGTTATCCAGGGAAGCAGAATTTTTAGGGCTTAATTTTTTTTCGATGTTATCACTAAACCTTACCAGTCTTCTGCTTAGCCTGTAAAAAATACTATTAAAAATTTCTACAGTT
This sequence comes from Bacteroidota bacterium, assembly GCA_031367625.1. Classification (GTDB taxonomy): domain Bacteria; phylum Bacteroidota; class Bacteroidia; order Chitinophagales; family Chitinophagaceae; genus Ferruginibacter. The sequence continues at coordinate 7,926 of JANLQE010000135.1, read as the reverse complement.
AATGATGCTGTGGAGGCAAACCAGATTTTATGATGAGTGGCCCATACTTTTGGAAGCACTTCTGCAAATAATACCAATAAAAAAGTAACGGATAAAACTTTAATAAGAAACACAGCCCAAAATGAAAATTCAAAACCACTGAGCCAGTTATCAATAAGAATATTAGAAATTAAAATGATACCGATATTTACAAAACTGTTAGTAATAAGCATGGCACCCAGTAATGTTTTGGGTTGCTCCAGTAAAGTTACAATTCTCCGGAACGAAGGCTGCCGCCTGGTTTTTAAAACATTAATGTCTTTTGTATTTAACGAAAAGAAGGCAATTTCGCTGCCGGCCACCAAAAATGAAAGTAGAAATAATATTACTAACACAAAAATAAGTATAGCTACTGCGGCGGGGGTTAAAGCCACTAATAATGATAACAAATTATTAAAAAACAGAAGTACCGTATGGTAGTACAAAACAATCAGTTTATGTGAAAAAAATATTCGCCTTTTGTACGAATAAATTATTAAAATCTAAAAAGGCAATCTTTCATCTCCACCTTCTTCTGTAATGGGTGGCAATTCTTCTCCACCATCATTATCTATATCATTTGCTGCCGGGCCTGATCCGCCTTCATTTCTTTTATCCAGCATAATAAGGTTATCGCCAACTACTTCTGTGGCAAATTTTTTATTACCCTCTTTATCTTCCCAACTCCGTGTTTTTAAACGCCCTTCTATGTAAACCAAACTGCTGCGATGCAGGTATTTTTGTGCCAGTTCTGCAAGCCCCCTCCATAATACTACGGTATGCCATTCTGTTTGGGAAATTAATTTACCGCTTCTGTCTTTGTAAGTTTCAGTAGTAGCGAGAGAAAATTTTGCAACGGCTATATTTCCTTCTAAAAATTGAATGTCGGGATCTTTTCCCAAATTGCCTATTAACATTACCCTGTTTACGCCTCTCATATTATTTGTTGTTTTTAAATTTATTTGTTTTTGCAGGCTGCGTAATAACAAATTTAAAGATACAATTTTATCTTACAAATGGTATGGCTATCAAGGCAGAGTTTTAGGATTGCTGCAGGTAATTATTTATTAATTTGGGGAATGCCAGTTGGTTAAGTCCGCTGCTGGGTAATAACATATAACCTGCTATGGCAGGGTTTTTAGTAATTTTTATATGTATAAAACAGCCATGGATTGTTTGATGCGTTAATTGCTGTGTATAAAAACCAGAAACATGCTTTACCGTATAAGTTTTGCTGATAATCTGCCTGAAAATATCCGTTTCAAAAATCTGCTGATGGGTAAGTTTCTTCTTTTCTTCTATTAAAATAAATTCATGCAGGTTTTGCCAGATATCTCTACCTGTTCTTTTTCTTACAAAAAAATTCTCCTGAAATTCTGCTATGATATAATAGAGCCACCGTTCTTTTTTTATAATTTTCTTTTCTTTCACAGGCAATACATTTACTATACCTGCAGCAAAAGCTTTACATTTTTTTTGCAATACACATATAGAACACAATGGTAGCCGGGGTTTGCAAACAGTAGCCCCAAAATCCATAATAGCCTGGTTATACAATGCGGAATTGGTTTTATAAAGCAATGCCTGCGCTAAGCCTGCAAAAAAAGATTTACCACCTGCACTGTCAATAGCTGTTTCAATTGCAAAAAAACGGGCCAGCACTCTTGATACATTACCATCTACAACTGCATAAGGCTGGTTATAAGCAAAAGATGCTATGGCAGCGGCTGTATATGGGCCTACCCCTTTCAATTTTAAAATGGTTGTATAAGTATCAGGGAATTTTCCGTGTAAATCGTGTGCAATAATTTTTGCAGATGCAATCAGATTTTTACAACGGGAATAATATCCCAACCCTTCCCACAGTTTAAACACTTCTGAATCTTTTGCAGCCGCTAATTTTTTTACAGTGGGATATTTTTTTATAAAACTGTTATAATATTCCCAACCCTGCTCTACTCTTGTTTGTTGTAAAATAATTTCACTCAGCCATATTTTATAAGGATCTGTTTCTCCCTTCCAGGGCATCAATCTTTTATTGAATGATGAATTCCAGTGAATTAAAGTGGTTGTAAAAAATACATTTTGTGCGTTTTTTTTCATCTTTTATTAATATTCTTATGCAAACCTATTGATTATCACCTGCTTATTTGGTTTTTTGGAGAGTTTTTTGTAGCTTACTATTCTAAAAAATATTGTATGAGAAAAGCAGACCTCATCAGTAAAATTTCTGATAAAACGGGTATCCCTAAAGTTGATGTTTTAGTTACTTTAGAAACAATGTTCAAAGAAATAAAATCAACGCTTTCCAGTGGCGAAAACCTTTATATCAGAGGCTTCGGAAGTTTTATTATAAAAAAACGTGCAGCAAAAATTGGTAGAAATATTAAAAAAAATGTTGCTGTGTCTATTCCAGAGCATTTTATACCGGCCTTTAAACCGGCAAAAGAATTTGTGCAGGATATAAAATCATCTCCTCATATAAAAGAAGAGCCATCTTTTAAAGATGAACCCCAAGACTAACGTACCTTTGCCGCTCAAATTATTTTTGTGAACAAACAAATTATTTTAGCAGCGGCAGCAGTATTATTGGTGGTTAGCTTTTTTTTCTTTGGCCGTACTTCAGCGCTTAAGAAAGCAGTTTCAAAATCTACAGCAGAAACAGTAAAATCTTTCGATATTCAGCAATTTATTACCAATGCTAAGGCAAAACTAACGCCGTCACAGTCAATTTACCTAAGTAAATTGGAAAATGGAATAAGCCGTGGCGATGTAGCAGCCCAACAGGTAAAAGCCAGTTTTAGCCTTGCAAATTTTTGGAAAGACAGTATAAAACTGTTTGAGCCTTATGCTTTTTATATTTCTGAAGCATCTAAGTTGGATAATTCAGAAAAAAACCTCACCTTCGCAGCCCAATTATTTTTAGATAACCTCAGGCAGGAACGTGATGAGGCCAAATTAAATTGGGAAACCACGGAGGCAATACAGTTATTTGAAAAGGCAATACAACTAAACCCTGATAACGATGATTTAAAAATCGGTCTTGGCAGTTGTTATGTTTACGGCAAGGGCAGAAACGGAGATCCGCAGGAAACCATGAAAGGCATCCAGCAGTTGCTGGCGGTTGTACGCAAAGATTCTACCAATATGAAAGCTCAATTTGTGCTGGGTGTTGGTGGTGCAGTTTCCGGACAATACGACAAGGCTTTGGAAAGGCTTAAAAAAGTTGTAGCTGCCCAGCCCAGCAATTTAGAAGCAATTGCTTTTTTGGCAGATACTTATGCTGCTAAAGGAGATAAACAAGAAGCGATAAAATGGTATAATATAAGTAAACGCCTTGCTAATAATACGCACTACACACAGGAAGTGGATGATCGTATAAAATTGCTGAAATAAAAGAATACAACATAATTAAAAATAATTTTTCAAACACAAAAAAGACTAGATATGCCTTGTGGTAAAAAAAGAAAACGTCATAAAATAGCTACACACAAGCGTAAAAAACGTTTAAGAAAGAACCGTCATAAAAAGAAATAACTTCTTTTTATAACAGGTGCCGGATATCCTCATGCCGGCACATACTGAATGCATAATATAATTGTAGTTACTAAGCTGTAGTTATATTATGCCTTTTATATTTTCCTTCCGTGATGTATATGGCCTTACAAAATCTTTACGCTTGACTAAGGAATTAATTATTAACGTGGCTCCGCAGGGAGTAGAAATTGCTCTGCTGGAAGATAAAAAATTGGTAGAACTGCACAGCGAAAAAGTTGATGCCAGTTTTGCTGTGGGAGACCTTTACCTTGGTAAAGTTAAAAAATTAATCCCAGGGCTTAATGCAGCTTTTATTGATGTAGGTTTTGAAAAAGATGCATTTCTGCATTATACCGATTTAAGCCCTTATGTAAAGTCTATTCTTAAATTTACACACCAGTCTGTTAATGATAAATCTGAAGAAGGTTTTGATTTTGCAAAATTTAAAGTAGAACCCGAAATTATTAAAACCGGTAAAATTACGGAGGTACTTAGCGGGCGCCCTAATATTTTAGTACAGATTTTAAAAGAACCTATTGCGGCAAAAGGTCCACGGCTTAGCTGTGAGCTTTCTTTGCCAGGCAGGTATGTAGTGGTAACTCCTTTTAATGATATCGTTGCAGTATCCCGTAAAATTCACTCTTCAGATGAACGAAAAAGATTACAAAAAATTATAGAAGCTATAAAGCCTAAAAATCTTGGCGTAATTGTTCGTACCGCTGCAGAAGGAAAACATACAGCAGATCTGCATGAAGATTTATTAAGCCTGCAGGCCACCTGGAATGCTATTCAGAAAAATCTTAAAGGCGCAGTACCCCCTGCAAAAATTTTAAGCGAACAGGGTAAAACCAACAGCATACTCCGTGATTTGCTTAGTGAAGATTTTAACCGCATTGTGGTTAACGATAAAACAATCTTTAACGATACCAAAAATTACATTCAGCGCATTTCTCCCAATAAAACAGATATTGTTTCTTTCTTTAATAATGAGGCGCCGATATTTGATAATTACGGTATAACCAAGCAGGTAAAAGCTGCTTTTGGCAAAACGGTAAACCTGCCGAGTGGGGCTTATTTAATTATTGAACATACTGAAGCGCTGCATGTAATAGATGTAAACAGCGGTTACAAAAGTGTAAGCAATAATCAGGAACAAAATGCACTGGAAACCAACCTGGAAGCTGCCGAAGAAATAGCCAGACAATTACGACTTAGAGATTTGGGCGGTATTATAGTGGTAGATTTTATTGACATGAAGTTGATGGACAATAAGAAGAGATTAGCCGATGCTATGGACCAGTATATGCGCCCGGACAGAGCAAAACATGCAGTACTCCCCATAACTAAATTTGGTTTAATGCAGATAACCCGGCAGCGTATGAAGCCGGAGATGAATATAAACACCAGTGAAGTTTGCCCAAGCTGTAATGGCACAGGAAAAATTTCTTCTACCTTAATTTTAGAAGACGAAATAGCAAAAAATCTCAGCTATTTGATTATGCAGAAACACAAGGGGCTTACGGTAGAAGTACACCCTATTGTATTTACCTATCTTACTGCAGGGTTCCCCAGCCGCCGCATGAGGTGGAGCTGGAAGTATAAACAAAAAGTAAAAGTAAAATCCAACTCAAATTATCACTTAACCGAGTTTAGGTTTTTTGATGATAGTGACGAAGAAATAAAATTATAAGATATTTGAAAGCCCTGCTGATTGCGGGGCTTTTATTTTTTTATAGTGATTTTTAAAAATAGCGAATCCTTATTCCCAAATATTTACCAGTTCTGCCACTGCTGTACAACCCTCTTCTAAATTAAAAGTAAATACTTCAGGGTTTATGGCAACGGGCTCATACTTATTATTTATTAATTGATAGATTTCTAATTTTTTAAACTGTGGGTCGGCAATTAAATAATATTTTACCTGTTGTGACTGGTATAATTCCATTTTTTCTCCCCTGTCTTTTGAGGCAGTTGAAGGAGATAATACTTCCACAACCAACACCGGCGGAAAGTCAAGGAATTTTTTTTCTATTTTATCGCATACGATCAAAAGGTCGGGTTGAACAATGGTATCTTCTGCTATTTTCCAGTCGATGGGAATATACGTTTTACATTTTTTACACCCGTTGTTAAATGCCTTTTCAAATTGAAAACTCAACTTCATAGATACACGCTGATGCTCAGGAACTGGTGCCGGGCTCATTGCGTAAGGAATGCCATCAATCAATTCCCAACTGCCTTCCCATTGGCAATACTCGTTGTACGTATAATGTGGCCTGTATTTATTTGCAAGTAGCATATTATAAAGTTAATATTTATTTTAGAAAGTAAATAGTGCCCTTGTTTAAAATAACTTACAGATTGATGGGCTAAAATAAAAAATCTCCTGAGCGATCAGGAGATTTTCTTGTAAATTTATTCTGTCTAATGCTGATGGTTATGCTGCATCGCAGTCAGTTCTTCGCCGGTAATATTTTTTTCTGTTGCTTTAACCTGCCCTTCTATATTACCAAATAATTTCTCCGTTATCAACCTGCGGTAAGTTGCGTCCACCTGCTTTTCATCCTTCATCATGCGATCCATATAACTCTCTAACCAGCTCATATCCTGGCCCATATTCATCTGGCCAAAATAACGTATTACTTCAGTTTTCATGTGCTCTCTTAGTTCTTCGTTGCTTACTTCCAGTTTATTTTCTGTAATTATCCGGTCGCTGATCAAAGTCCATTTTAATTGGCTGCTGAAAGCGGGAAATTCAGTTTCCGCCTGCTCTGCAGTTTTTTGTTGTTCGCCACCGGTTTGCAACCAGCGCTTTAAAAATGTTTCAGGAAATTCCATTTTTGTTTCATCAAGCATATAATGATACAACTGATCGTGTAATTGATTACGGCTTTGTGCATCCCAATATTGCTGAATTTCTTCTGTCAACTTTGTCCTTAGTTCTTCTTCTGTTTTAATATCTTTTCCTGGGTAAACTTCATTAAAAAATTCTTCATTCATTTCTCTTTTTTCAACCAGGCCTATTTTTACTATTTCCAGTTTAAAGAATTTTTTAGCTGCTTCTGCATCGTTTTTTTCAAACCCAAGATCCTGCAACATCATTTCCAGTTTATCGCCTTCAAATGTTTGGCCTAACTGAAATATAAAACTGTCGCCTGCTTTTTTACCCATCAATTGCTTTTGCATAGATGGAATAAAATATTTAAGCAATACAGAATTTTCTTTTTCTATACCGGCTTCTGTTGCAATGCCGCTTTCGTCAGCTTCTGTAAATAAAATATTTAATACATTTTCCTCATTATCCACTGTTTCAGGCTCCGTCATTTTACCAGCCTTTATCTGCATACGGCTTAGCTCTTCATTTACCATTGCTTCTGTAACGGTCACTTTATAGCGGGTAAGTTTTGTTTTACTTAGGTCTGCCATTTCAAACGCCGGCTTAAGGCCTATTTCAAAAGCAAATTCATAATCTGTGGGATTATTAAAATCTATTTTGCTCATATCCGTTTCCAATGGCAATGGCTGTGCAAATATTTCCGGCTTTTCGGTATTTAAATAGTTGTACAATTCTTTTTCTACTCCACGTAAAATTTCATCAGAAAAAATACCGGCGCCATACATTTTTTTTATCATGCCTGCAGGCACCATGCCTTTTCTAAAACCCGGTATGTTAGCAGTTTTGCTGTATTCTTTTAATTTTTTTTCAAAAGAAGGCAGGTAATCTTCTTTACTTATTTTAACGGTAAGTTTATCGTTTAATAAACCAATATTTTCTCTTGCTACTGTAGCCATTGTAAAAGTTGATAAAGTTGATAAAAAATAAAGTTGATAAGAAGAAAGCCGGATGAAAGCAAAAGCTACTGACATTTCAACTATCCCTTATCAACCTTGTTATGTGCGGATAATAGGGGTCGAACCTACATGCCTTGCGGCGCCAGATCCTAAGTCTGGTGCGTCTGCCAATTTCGCCATATCCGCAAACGGGTGGCAAAAGTAAGGGTTTTATTCAAAAAAATAAAGTGATTTTAAAACAAAAATCTGGAAAATCAGCACACGGCTGGCCGGCATGATGATGATCTGGACGGATTTTATCTGGGATTGATGAGAAATTATAATCCGCAAATAACGAAGTGACTAAATATAGAGAACCTGGAATTTTGCCAGATTGAAATACTTATGCCGATGGGCTGCGCCGCTTAGCCGTAAATCCTTTTTGTTTATGCATTTGTGCTGCGGCTACAAAAAGATTGCAGGCGGGCGGCGTACAAATGCAGATAATTGTATGCTGCTGAAAGCCCCAAGCTTGTTTTTTATTTCTAAAATTTTTACAGTAAATTCGTAATAACTCATGCAGGCAACAGAAACCATATC
>JANLQE010000125.1:0-1811 GCA_031367625.1 Bacteroidota bacterium | reverse complement strand
AGTAGTATTGGCCAGAATTATAAGGAGCCACACCGGCCACAATATCATTTTTCGCCCAAAGAAAAATGGATGAACGACCCCAATGGCATGGTTTATTATAAAGGCGAGTACCATTTATTTTACCAGTATTACCCGGATAGTACGGTTTGGGGACCAATGCATTGGGGGCATGCCATAAGCACAGACCTGCTGCACTGGCAACATTTGCCCATTGCTTTATACCCCGATTCGCTGGGCTATATTTTCAGCGGCAGCGTGGTGGTGGATACAAAAAATACCAGCGGTTTTAAAAAAGGAACAGAAGCGCCCTTGATAGCCATTTTTACTTATCACAATATGGCAGGGGAGAAAGCGGGTACCAATAATTTTCAAACGCAAGGCATTGCATACAGTACTGATAAAGGCCGCCACTGGACAAAGTATGCCAATAACCCGGTGATTAAAAATACAGGGGCTAAAGATTTCAGGGATCCAAAAGTTTTTTGGCATGAGCCAACAAAGCATTGGGTGATGAGCCTTGCCGCAGGAAACAGGATACAGTTTTATCATTCTAAAGATCTTAAAAACTGGAGCATGACCGGCGAGTTTGGAATGAAGGAAGGCAGCCATGGAGGCGTATGGGAATGCCCGGATCTTTTTCCCTTAACAGTAAATGGAAGTAAAGAAATAAAATGGGTGCTGATGGTAAGCATAGGAAATGGTGCCCCTAACGGTGGCAGTGGTACTCAGTATTTTGTGGGCGATTTTGATGGCAGCAATTTTAAAAATTCACATGCCGCAGCAACAGAAAGATGGATAGATTACGGTACTGATAATTATGCCGGTGTTACCTGGAGTAACACAACAAATGACGAACGGATATTTTTAGGCTGGATGAGTAACTGGCAATATGCACGGGAAGTGCCAACACAAAAATGGCGCAGTGCCATGACGCTGCCAAGGCAATTGAGTTTGTATAATATGGCCGGTAATTATTTTGTAAAAAGTTTACCCATTGCAGGGATACAAAAAATAAGGATAGATAATAAACCAATTTCATTAAGTGCCCGGCCGCTGAGTATAGAGCCTTTGACAGAAATAATTTTAGAAGCGGATCTGCAAAAAACAACTATGAGTTCGTTTGCCATTGAACTCTCCAACAGTAAATCGGAAAAAGTATTAGTTGGGTATGAAGATAGCAGCCATACTTATTTTATTGACCGTACCAATACCGGTAATGCTTCTTTCAGTACTGTATTTGCTGCAAAAGAAACAGCTCCCCGCCTTTCGGAGTCAAAAATAATACGACTTCATATTTTTTCTGATAAGTCATCTATAGAAGTTTTTGCTGATGATGGCTTAACCTGCCTTACCGGCATTTATTTTCCTGCAGAAGATTTTACAAAAATTCGGTTGGTAAAAGAAAACAGCAAAACTATTTTTACAAAGAATGAATGTTACAGGTTAAAATCAGTTTGGTAATACAGGCCCTTAATTTATTTTAAGATAAAAAAGAATGAGCAATCTTTATACAAGCCTGGCACAGGTTTATGAAGCTATGTACAAAACCTTCATTAATTATGAAGAAGAGTTTGCATTGTATAAACAGTTACTTGTAAAATACCATTGCCAATCAGTTGTAGAAATTGGTTGTGGTGCCGGTAATTTAGCAGGGCGTTTTATTAAGGATGGGCTTAATTACACTGGTTTAGATATCAGCGCAGAGATGCTTGCCATCGCCAAAAAAAATAATCCCGCATGTACATTTTTTCAGAGCAATATGCAGCATTTTATTTTACCCCAACCTGTAGATGCAGCAATAATAACCGGCC
>JANLQE010000089.1:0-2043 GCA_031367625.1 Bacteroidota bacterium | reverse complement strand
CATTCGCTGGGGTAAAGACTATGCCACACAGGCTTTAAAAGATAAACCAAATTTTAATTACGACTTAAATAAACATTTTCCTATCCCCCAAATTGAAAGGGATAGAAATAAAGCTTTGCATTAAACAAAACACAAATTTTTTTTCATTAAACAAAAACAAAACATCATGAAAGCATTAACGATTAATTTAAAATTTATTAAAACCACTTTGATGTGGTTGTTACTATCGGGGGTCATTTTTTCTTCCTGTAAAAAAAGTGATCCTGAAGTTGTTGTGCCACCTGCGGATAAAGTGGCTTTACAGGCTGCAATTGCAACAGGACAGAACCTTAACGATAATACCTCGGAAGGTACAAAACCTGGCCAATATGAAGTGGGTAATAAAGCTGCCTTAAAAACTGCATTGGATGCATCAAAATTAGTTGCTGCAGATGCAAAAGCAACCCAAACATCGGTAAACAATGCCACAGCGCAGTTAGTGGCTGCTATTGCTACTTACGAGGATCATCTCATAAAAGAAATTGCAGCTGCTAACTTAATCGGCTTCTGGAAAATGAATGGTAATACCGCAGATTCATCCGGGAATAAAAACGATGGTGTAGCAACAGCAGGGCATGCTTACTATGGGGCTGGTGTTCTTGGCGCAGCCGCTGATCGTTTCAGTCGTGCCGGCATGGCTTATCATTTTGATAAGGGATCTAATATCAATGTACCTTACAAGGCTTCTTTAAACCCTGGACAAATGTCCATCAGTCTTTGGGCTAAATGGTCATCAACAGGCAGAACAGTAAATCCAAATAATTATTATATGCTTGGACTAAATCGCTGGAATGGATATAAATTTCAATTACAAGACATCCATTTGCCAGTCTTTACTGTGAGAGTTGCCCCTGAATCTCCTGTAATAATTTATGATCGTGCTCCTGACGTCGTCTCTGTAATACCTGAAAATACATGGAGACATCTGGTAGCTACTTTTAAATCTGGTACTATGAGTTTTTATATTAATGGTGATTTAGTTAAAACATGGGATGCAGCTTCAACACGGCCAGTTCCTGGTACTCCTTTTACACTTACTGCTCCAATCGATTTTGTGATTGGCACAGATCTTCCCACGAATAAGTATCTCACTGTAGATGCTACCGGAAATTTTCTAGTTGATTATGGTGGATTCTGGACAGGAGATATGGATGATGTAATGTTATATAACGTTGCCTTAGACGGGCCGCAGGTAAAATCTATTTTCACAAATCAAAATACGCTGTAATATTTTAGTGTTAATTAATTAAAAAAATCCCTACAGTAAATAAAAAACCTGTGGGGATTTTTTATAAACAACTTCCTTTTTTCTAATGATAAATTTCAGATACATTGTATTCTCTTAATTTTCCTCATGAATTTATTTAAGCAATATAGCTATGTTTTAATCTTATTTTTTTTTACTGAATCCTGCAATAAGAATACAGCAAAAAATAGAGAATTATTATTCTGGTGTTCCAATAACAGTCAGGAAATAAAATTATGCACGGCCATAAAAGATAAATGGAACCAGGGTCATGCAGCCGTACCCGTACACATGCAGCCCATACCCGAAGGGCAGTCAAGCGAAGAAGTTATTCTTGCAGCAGTGGTGGGCAAATCGGCGCCTGATATTTATGCAAATATGTGGCAGGGAAATGTAGAGATGTATGCTCATGCCGGCGTATTGATTCCTTTAGATACTTTGAATGGATTTATGGATTTTATACAGGAACGTTGCGATAGCAATACTATAAAAGAGATCACCTCTTCTGATGGGCATATTTACCAGGTGCCCTGGAAGGTGAACCCGATAATGACGATCTACAATAAAAAACTTTTTGCAGAAAATAATATTCCTGATCTGCCAAAAACTTATAGTGCTTATACAAAAGCGGCGGATGTTTTTAAAAATAATAATAAGAATTCTTTAGTTCCAAAGCGATTTGGCTATACTGCAGGAAAAGCAATTTGGTATGAGCGGCTGTTTAACTTTTATCCGCTGTACCTCGCTGCCTCGGATGG
>JANLQE010000081.1:0-4153 GCA_031367625.1 Bacteroidota bacterium | reverse complement strand
GTTGGAACTGCGGGTTACTAAGTCGTAAGTATAATCGGAAGCGATTTTTGTTTTAGCACTTTGGGGCATTGTGCCATTAGCTCCGGCATACATGTAGATCGTTTGCCCGGCTGTGATATTCTTTGGCGTGATGTTGAATTTTGCTCCGTCGGTAAATGGTGTTGGGAAAATAAAATTAGTTATGGTAAATGCTTTCCCGCTTTCTTTTTTTGGTGAAATGGTCAGATCGTTTTTACCATTATTTTGCAACATGATGCCAATGCCGGAAGGTGCGTAAAATATTCCTGTGAGTGATGATGTGGCTACCCCTGCAACGGGCTTTGCTGTGGTAGAATTCTTAACTGATTTTATTTGTGGCGGTGATTGCGCATGTATACATACTACAAAAGTTGTTAGTGTAAGAAAGAGAATTGTTTTTTTCATTGCATTTGTTTTTTAAAAATGTTCTTGCAATAGCTTTATTTACCCAGCATATTTTTCAATGTTGCAAAATCAACTGCTTTTTCTATTGCTTCTATATTGTCTTCAAATACGGCATCTCCTTTTGATATTTTATATACCACGGTGAAAAATTGCGGAGATGACTTCGGAAGATTTTTTTTGTAATACGCCAGGTTGGGTTTTACTGCAATGAATGAACCTTTAGTGCCTTCCGCAACAAATTTTTCAAACCGTTCATCATCATTCCTCATGCATATTGCTGGCTGGCTCAATTCTGTTTCTGGTTTTGTTAAGTTATCATTTATATTTTTAAAATACTGTTCGTGAAATGCTTTTTCACTTGGGTTGTCTTTTACATACTTCTCTAATCTTTTTCTTTGTATCAATAAATATTCCTTGCGGCTGATATAGGAAAAAGGAAGTGTGTCATTGTACGTAATCAACCAGCGGTACTCATATATTGTTGAGTTGTAACCTGCTTGTTCTTCACCCATAAAATAATAGCCATCTTTTTTTACTGGCCTTTTTGTCATCTGTAAATATCCCCTCCAATCATCGGGAGCAATGTTAGCAGCGTAGAGGCTATTCAACCAGTACATGGCATTAGCGGTAATATTTACTGTTGTAGGTGTTGAAATATCAACATAATATTTTGATTTATCAGTACTCTGCTTGTCGCATAAATACCTGAGTATATACATTGCATAATGGTAAGTGTCTGCTAACCAGGGTTGTTCGGGAGTGGGATAGTTGCCTCCATAAACAGTACTATAACTTACCTGACATCCCATGGGTTTGTATTGCGATGCAATCATTTTGTGGATGCTGGTTATTATTGCTTTTTCTCTTACTAAATCTCCTGTAGTTACTTTAAAAATTTGCCCCTGTTGCCCGGCTTTCCAGGTTCCTGGTTTTTGGGCCAATAATTCCTGGGTACAATCCTGCGAGAAGGCGTGCAGTGACATAAATAAAATGGTGCTTAAAAAAAAGTATTTCATTTTTATGAGTTTAAGATTTTTATTAATTATTTCTGGCCAAGGAATTTGCCAGATGTACTTACGCCGCTGTTAACTGTAGCCTGTACCTGAGCACCGGCAATAGTTACCGGGCCTGCTTTGATTGCCACACCCGCAACTGCTCCTACATCAGTAATACCTGTATTATCAAATTCTATCAATCCACCTACTGTTACTTTCCCTTTTAAAGCCATTGGCCCAACACTTTCGCTTATACCCACTATTACAGTTCCTGAATACTTTCCTGATTCAGCATTGTCTTTTATATTAATTTTAATACCCTTAAAATCAAACTCACCAACTAAATTGCTGCAACTGGAAGTAATTTTATATACACCCAGGTTCATGGTGCTTACGTACTCGCAATGCACATCATCAAAGTTTTGTAATGTTCCAGATTTTTTTGTTTCAGGTACTTCATCGTTGCACCAAATGCTTTTATCCTTAAATAATACTTCCTGACTTTTTATCTGATTTAACCAGGCAATCTGTGCATTTACCTTCATTAGTTCAAACTGTTCGGGCCACATGGTGTATTGATAATAGTATAATAGGTCGCTTGTTCTTCGGGTTACATAATTCAGGTACTGCCTGTATGCGCTTTGTATTCCTCCGTTAGCATTTTTTAAAAATTCTGTACGGATGGCATTTTCATCTGTGCATATTGCCTCAAAAGGATTTTCTCTTCCTTCACCAATTTTGTCTTTATATTTTATGTTTAATACTTCCTGTTCTTCCTCCAGTCTTTTTTCATATTGTTCTACCTTACTTACTGCTTTTAAAATTGGATCCACCGCATTTGAAAATATAAACGAGGCAGTTCCGATAATATCATTAACACCGGGTCCTAATTTTTTCATTGCTTTAGCGGCATAGCCTGGTATTAACTGTGCATATTGCCCAGTTTGACTTGCCTGGAATACCTGCTGAATACGCAAACCCCCTATTGTATTGTTTTCCTCCTCCAGTCTTTCCTGTTTTATTTTTAGTTCATCAATTTGCGCCTCGCAGTCTGTAATAAAATTTCTCCACTTTAATTTCAATAATTTATTTTCTTCCACATTCAAAGGATATTCGGGCCAGGTAAATTTTGCTAAACCCATAGGATCCTGCGGCATAGGGCGATCCCAGTTAAGGTCTTCACTTTTTAAATCGTATCCCAATTTATTTAACTTGTTTTCTTTTTCAGTACTGTATGCCTCACTGATGCTTTTTTTAGCGGCTGCAATGGCTGCCGGTATATTGCCCTTGCTTTCTTCAATTAAACATTTGGCCATATTTGCCTGTGGGTGGGCTGCATATATCCGGATGGTGCTGTCGGCGTATTTTTCGGCTCTTGGTATATCGCCCAGACCCAGCCAGGCTTGTGCTATATTATTAAGTATGGAGCTGTTTTGCGGGTAACGTTTATTGAGGTTACTTAGAATTGGTAATGCCATTTGCTCTGCGCCACACATGGTTAAAAAAGAGGCATAGTTGTTCAGATTATTGGTGTTAGCAGGGTCGGCTATACAGGCCGCTCCCATAAGATAAAGAGCCAGTGTAGGTTTGCCATCCATCCATAAACCCACAGCCGTATTTGCAACCGAAGATTTCAGTTTTAAGATTTGCTGAAGTATTTCTTCGCCTTTTGCTTTTGTACCTGAAGATAATTTACTCAATACCGCCTGGTGTGTTTTGCTGATGTAAGCACTCATATTGGCATTGGTAAGTGTTATTGCTAATGCAGCATTAATTCTTGCAACGTCTTTCAACGGAACAATCCTGTTGTCATCCTCGTAAGCTTTTTTTAATTGAGCATCACTTACACCTGCCATGGTTTTTTTAATACTTTTAATGTCTGGCATTTTGATACCTAAACTATCCATTGCCTTTTTTTCTTCGGGGCTCATATCATCCATCGCTGTCTGCATTTCCTTCATCATCTCATCCATCTCTTTTTGAGTAGGAGGTTTTTCTTTTGCAACAGGTTTTTTGCCGGGTTGTGCAAATGTGGCTACCATAACAAGCAGCATACTGATTAAAAGAAGATATTTTTTCATTGTAGTTAATTTTTTTATTTAGCACATTTTATTTCAAATTTCCGGCAATAATATTGGTAACATTAGCCACCTGTTTAATTACCCTTTTTATCAGGGCAGTATTGGTACCGGCTTTATACACATCGGCCCTTACATAAACCGTATTGTCATCAGCGCTCATTCCTACTTTAACAATATCAAAATGATCATTCTGCTGCAACAGGTATTTATATTTTGTTTCATCAATTTTTCCGGGCAAGGCTTCGGTGAGGTTGGTATATACAATATACAGGTCGCTTATTTTTTGAACCACTACATTATAGGAAGCAATGTTTTCTCCCTGATATGGTATAATGGCCATGCTGTCGTTAACTATTTTGTAAGGCAAACCCGTGCCGGTTAATATTTTTTTCAATTCCGGTACTATCTGCTTTACAGCCGGTTTTGGTTTGGGTTGGGCAAAAGAAATACCTGCAACAAGCAGGAAGCAACATACAGATAACAAGTACTTTTTCATGGTTGATTTATTAAGTGAAGGTTTTTGGAAAATAGTTCAACAGGGCCTTTAAATAGTTTATCACTGAAAGCAAATACTGCGCAGGCAGTAATTTTATTCTTTCTGAATGAACTCAGCATCACCACAGCTTTCTTTTTGTTCTGATAAAAATTACCAAT
>JANLQE010000331.1:0-5554 GCA_031367625.1 Bacteroidota bacterium | reverse complement strand
AATACCTACTACAAAGCCAGTGAGCATCATGGCCCACTGCAGCCTTTTTTCTCCAAACAAGCGGATAAGGCTATCCGAAATTTTTTGTGCCGCACCTGTGTTGGCAATCAGTTTCCCCAGCATGGCGCCCACACATATAGTAATGGTTAACTCACCCAGCAAACTACCGATACCATTTTTTACAGAGGCTGTAAGTTTTTCTATTGGTATGCCCAGCCCCCGGCCCATACCCAGCGATACAATGATGAAGGCAAGAAACGGATGAAATTTTGCTACTGCAATAAGTAAAACAAGCAAAAGCAACCCGGATAAAACAATAATAATGGTCATGGCAAAATTGCTGATTAATGCAGTAATGTAATAAAACAATTTCAGTCTGTTTATAATACCATCTTGATTTAATAAATAATCCAACGGAATATGTGTAAATCTTAGATGCTGTTATACCGCAGAAAAGTGCATTGGACTATTACTGTTTATAAGCGGTATAACATCCCGGTTGGCTTTGAAATTATTATAACAAAATGATGAGCATTTAGCCACAACCGCAAAGCAATAATTAACTAATTAACTTAAATTGTGGTATGAAACAATACGCCTTAATTATCTGCCTTTTCATTTCCCTGCCTGGGTTTGCCCAAAAGGCTATTGTGCTGCAATCTCCCGATAAAAATATCCGCTTCTCTTTTCAACTGCTGAATGGCCAGGCATTTTACAGCATCATTTATAAAGACAAAAAAATAATTGACAAAAGTTTGCTCAGCGTTTCTTTTGAAAATGATAAAGTCATTAAAAAATATACACTTGCCCATAAACCCCTCTTCAGGGATTCTACTGAAACATACCAACTGGTGATTGGGAAAACGAAAAATGTACAACAGCACTACACAGAATTGACCCTGCCCTTAAAAAATATTTTAACCGAAAGGGGCAGAATCAGTATAGTAGTACGGGCCTTCAATGATGGAGTTGCTTTCAGGTATATCTTCTCTGCACAAAACAAGAATGAGGATATGGTGTTGACGGAGGAACACAGCAGTTTTAATATTACGGGCAACCCTGCAGTGCATGCGTTAATATTGCCAGGCTACACCACATCGCATGAGGGTTTATACAGCAAGATGCCTTTAAGTGAAATAAAAGAAAATACCTTGATGGATATGCCTGCTTTGTTTGAACTGCCCGGCAAGGTATTTATCGGCATTACAGAAGCAGCCCTTCTTAATTATGCAGGGATGTATTTAGCAAAGGAGAATAATCAACTGGTAAGCAAACTTTCTCCCCTGCCGGGGCAGACAGCAATAAAAGTAAAAGCTTTATTGCCGCATGTAAGTCCCTGGCGGGTATTACTCATCGGCGATAATATGGGTACATTGATTCAATCTAATATCCTCACTACGCTTAGCCCGGCCTGTAGAATAAAAGACCTAACCTGGATACATCCCGGCAAAACAACCTTTCCCTGGTGGAACGGGAATGTAGTACCCGATACGTTAAATGCACCAGGCAATAATTTTGTTACCAATCAATACTATATTGACTTTTGTGCCCGCAACAATATTGATTATCATACTGTGGTGGAATACGGTTTACATCAGTGGTATGTAGATGATGGCATAAGCTTTCAGCCCGGGCCCCATTCAGATGTAACCACTCCTGTACCCGGCCTGGATATGAAACAGATTTGTGACTATGCCAAAGAAAAAGGGGTGGGTATAAGAGTATGGGTACACTGGGCAGCTTTATATCCGAAACTTGATTCGGCTTTTGAATTGTTTCAAAAATGGGGTATCCAGGGTATGATGGTTGACTTTATGGACAGGGATGACCAGCAAATGGTAAATATCCAAACTGAAATTCTTGAAAAAGCAGCGGCACATCATTTACACATTCAATTTCATGGTGCTTATAAGCCCACTGGCCTGCTAAGAACTTACCCAAATGAATTTACCAGGGAAGCCACCCGCAATTATGAGGTAAATAAATGGGATAAAGACGGCCTTTCGCCGGATCATGATATCAATATACCTTTTATAAGGATGCTGGCCGGGCCTGCAGATTACCATCTTGGCGGGTTCAGGGCCGTACCCAAAGAAAAATTTATAACCCAATATACAAAGCCCCTCATGCTTGGCACCCGCTGCCACATGCTGGCGATGTATATAGTGCTGGAAAACTACCTGCAGATGATCTGCGATTATCCCGCAGCGTATGAAGGCCAACCCGGTTTCGAATTTATTAAACAGGTACCCGCCACCTGGGATGAAATAAAAGTGATTGCTTCGGAACTAAATGAATATATCATAATTGCCAGGCGAAAAAATGAAGACTGGTTTATAGGCGCTATTACCAATAATACAGCCCGGCAAATAAATGTGCCTTTGAATTTTCTGCAAAAAAATACCTATTCGGCTACTATTTATACAGATGCACCTGATGTAGCTGCATTTCCTGATCATCTTATAAAACAAGATAAAGAGGTGACCAATAAAGAGTCGATCTCTTTAAAGCTCGCCGCCGGTGGAGGCGGGGTAATACATTTAATAAAAAAGTAGGTTTATGGCTATTGTAATTTTTTATTCGGGTAGCCTGTCTTTTCTGTACACAGGGGCCAAGGTTTTTCTGCGGCCATACCCCAGCTTTTCTATCTTTACCGCATGAATACCGAATCTACCAATGCCGGGTTTGATGAGCAAGGCAACAGGATAATGCAACCTTACAGCTACCAGCAGAAATTATCCCTTGCCATTACTGAAATAGAAGCAGAAGTGGGGAGAGCAAAGCAGTTGTTCCCCACACACTTTCATAACCAGCATGAAGCGTATGCAGTAATACTGGAAGAGATAGATGAACTTTGGGAGGAGATAAAAAAGAATCATAAAAATTACGATCTGGAGGCTCAGCGCAAAGAAGCTACACAGGCTGCAGCCATGCTTGCCCGGCTGATGGTGGAATTACTTTAATTTTTTGGGCTGTCTTTTTATTTATTAACCGGTATGGTTTTCAAATTATGCAATGCATTAAAAAAGCCTGCACATTTTTTTGAGGCTTGCCTGTTGCCCTGCGATTCATTCACCTGCTTATAAAAACTCAGAATATTTTGCTGTAAAGAAGGGCTGATATTTTTAAACTTATCCGCTTTAAGATTTAGCAACAGATCGCTGTAGGTATTATCTGCCAAACTGTATTCGCATAAAGCAGTAGGCTTGCCTGTATCAAAATCAAGGTCTTCAAGCTGTATGTTTTGCCGGTTCAGTTTTTTTATATTAGTGGTATAATGATACATAACCGTATCAAAACCCTGCGTAAAATATTTTTCTGCTTCTATGGTGGGCGCTTTAAATTTCAGTGGCCGCAACGGGCCCACTTTTGGCAGTACACGGATAAAAAAAGATAACAGTGTAGGGAAAAAACCCGGCCTCCTGTAGCCGGTACCAAATTCTTTATCATAATTTTTGTTTCGCATTTTATAATTAAAACGGCTGGCGGTTGCTGTACTGTCTTTTTCTAAAATAGCTTTTTTCTTTGCTGCCCAGGCCTGCTTGGTTATTACCGGAAAAATGTTAGCCACTATCCAGCGGAAAGTTTCTACTGATCTTGAAAAATGATTTTTATGCACTGCATTAATATCCAGCCCGTAGGTTTCCATAAAAGCTTTTGCCAATACCGCAGTATCTACTTTAAAGCCGATAAAATTCCGGTAAGCCTGCGATGCATAATTTCCTTTGGCCACTTCCAGCACATCAAAACCAAACTCCATCCGCATGTGCGAAATCTTATTCTGTGCATACGTAACTTCATTGCCGTATTTACGCCGAAGCTTAGGATACACCAGCGTTACACTTCGGTTTGTACCCAATGGATGACCATAATTATCCGCATTGTAATGCGATAAAAAGCCCAGCGCAAAAGCATACTGATTAATGTTTTCTGCATTTCTTAATAAAGCGTTTACCATATCGCCGCTGCGTACATAATGCACCAGGTTGGTAAAGAGTTTACTGCCCAATGGGTAATAGCCCATATCTGGTGCCACTGCACCACCATAAGCATAAGCATGTGCAATTTTTTGTTCTTCTTCTGTAGCAGCAGGATAACGGTATTTCAATAAAGGCAGTATAGATTTATCCCATGCCGCATCAATAATGGCTTCATGGGTAAGTACACCAAGGCCATTGCTGTAAAAAGGAAGTATAAAAAATAAAACAGGTAATAAAAACCTGTAATTAAATGCTGACTTCATACAGTGTTATATTAGTTGACAACTACTGTTGCAAAAATGGTGCGGTTATTTTTTGGCGTGCTATTTATTTATTATTTAGGAACTATTGTTGCAGCAGGGTACAGAATGCGCAAATCAAATTTATCTATTTACAGTGCCTTAGTTGCAAACCTTCTTATTGCTGCTATCAAATTTGCAGCAGGCAGTATCAGCAACAGTTCGGCAATGATAGCTGAAGGCATTCATTCGCTGGTGGACACAGTAAATGAATTGCTTTTACTTTTTGGCATTAAACAAAGTCTTAAACCGCCTGATGCCAAACGGCCTTTTGGGTATGGCCGGGAACTGTACTTTTGGTCGTTCATTGTATCCATGCTCATTTTTGGCCTGGGCGGCGGCATCTCCATTTACCAGGGTATCCTGCACATACTTCATCCCCAGCGCATGGGCGATCCTTTTTGGAACTACATTGTACTGGCAGCATCCATTCTGTTTGAAGGCATTTCTTTTTTTATAGCTGCCAGGGCATTTAATAAACTTAGAAAAGATCAATCCTGGTGGCAGGCCATTAAAAACAGTAAAGACCCTTCCGAATTTTTAGTGTTGTTTGAAGATGGCGCTGCTGTAACCGGGCTGCTGATTGTTATAAGCTTTGTATGGCTGGCGCACCGCTATAGTATGCCTTATTTAGATGGAGTGGCATCGCTTCTTGTAGGCCTGTTGCTGGTAACCATATCCCTGGTGCTGGCCAGGGAAAGCCGCAGCCTGCTGATGGGCGAAGGCATAGCTAAAGATACCCGGCAAAAAATTATACACATTACAGAGACTGACCCTGCAACAGAAAAAATGCTGAAACTGTTTTCTATTTATATGGGTGCCGATGAAATTTTATTAATGATGGATATACAGTTTAAAGCTGCCTTAAAAACCCCTGAGATTCACCATGCCATAGACCGCATACGGGAAGCTATACAAAAAGAATATCCACGCATAAAATATGTAATGATGCAGCCGGAGTATAAGGATTGATCAGGGGGAATTAGTTTGCAATCTTAATGGAATAAACAAATACCAGGGTTTATTTTTGTACCGGCTCCGTTATTTTTTTATGGAAAGATAAATATCTATTGCTGCATTGTTCCAGTCTTTGCTGCGTTGGGTGTATTTCAAATTTGTGTCCCCGGGGTTTTAGCCTAACTCTCTTTTGAATTGAAATAATTTATTGCAAAACCCGGTGTATGACAATAACTCAACCAGCATGGAGCCTTTTTTATAAATCATGAAAATGAACAGGAGAAATAAATAATTGCTTTACCCACACGATATTGCCGT
>JANLQE010000294.1:0-2001 GCA_031367625.1 Bacteroidota bacterium | reverse complement strand
ACAATTTCTACCATACCGCATTTTCTCAGCAGCAATCTGGATCTGCTGAATCATCGAGGATAATATTCCTTTGTTTCTATTTTAATTAATAGATATCTCTTCTCAGCAATTATCATTTATTACCGATCAATTTTTTTTATGCAAAGCACTATAAAGGCCTCAGCCGCCACCCAACATTTTTTTTACCTGGAAGAAAAACACGGCGCACACAATTACCATCCCCTGCCCGTAGTTTTAAAAAAAGGCTCAGGCGTGCATCTTTGGGATGTAGATGATAAACAGTATTACGATTTCCTTAGCGGTTACTCCGCCGTAAACCAGGGCCATTGCCATCCCCAAATTATTGGGGCACTTATACAGCAGGCACAAACACTAACCCTTACCTCCAGGGCTTTTTACAATGACCAGTTAGGGGAATATGAAAAGTTTATCTGCAGTTATTTTGGATACGATAAGGTATTGCCCGTGAACACCGGTGTAGAAGCAGTGGAAACTGCGCTTAAGCTTAGCCGTAAATGGGGCTATGAAGTAAAAGGCATCCCGGAAAATAAAGCTAAAATAATTGTTTGTTCATCTAATTTTCATGGCAGAACCATTGGCGTAATATCTTACAGTACTGATCCATCTGCTACAAAAAACTTTGGCCCTTTTGTACCGGGTTTTGAAGTGATCCCATACAACGATCTGCCGGCTCTGGAAAAAGCATTGCAGGATAAAAACGTAGCCGCATTTTTATTTGAACCTATACAGGGCGAAGCAGGTGTAGTAGTGCCTGATGATGGATACTATGCAGGTATCCGTGCTTTGTGTACAGAATATAATGTTTTGATGCTGGCTGATGAAATACAAACGGGCCTTTGCCGCACGGGTACAATGCTGGCCTGCGATTTTGAAAATGTTCGTCCCGATGTGTTGATACTGGGCAAGGCACTCAGTGGTGGTGTACTACCCATCAGCGCTGTATTGGCTGATGATAAAATTATGCTTACCATTAAACCCGGCGAGCATGGCAGCACGTATGGCGGCAATCCCCTGGCATGCAAAGTAGCAATGACTGCATTAGCCGTTTTAAAAGAAGAAAACATGGCAGCCAATGCTGCGGTAATGGGCGTTTTGTTTAGAAGCGAACTGGCAAAATTGTATTCACCATTTATACAAATAATAAGAGGCAGGGGATTATTAAATGCTGTTGTTATTAAACACCACAACCCCGAAGCCGCATGGGAGCTGTGTTTACAATTAATGGAAAATGGCTTACTTGCAAAACCAACACATGGCGATAAAATACGTTTTGCGCCACCGCTTGTTATTAATGAAAAACAAATTTTAGATTCCGTAAGCATCATTGAAAAGAGTTTGAGCCTATTCTCCTGATTTAGATTACAGATGATAAAGAGAGATATTATGGATCATAACAATTCATTAATAATAAGAGAAAAAATATTTTCTTTCCCAAGACATACCTTTGCCCTTAAAATTTTTTATGGATACTCATCTTCATCACACACACGAAGAAACACATTTAAAAAGCTCTGATCTTTTACGGGATGTGGTGATAGGCATGAGTGATGGGCTAACTGTTCCCTTTGCATTAGCTGCGGGCCTTAGTGGTGT
Organism: Bacteroidota bacterium; assembly: GCA_031367625.1. Lineage (GTDB taxonomy): Bacteria > Bacteroidota > Bacteroidia > Chitinophagales > Chitinophagaceae > Ferruginibacter. Next base: position 387 of record JANLQE010000294.1, on the reverse strand, counting down.
TGTAGATAGCAGCCACATAATTGTAATTGCAGGTATTGCAGAAATTTGTGCCGGCAGTATTGCTATGGGGCTGGGCGGCTACCTTGCCGGCAAAACAGAGCAGGATCATTACAGCAGCGAAGTAAGAAGAGAATATGATGAAGTGGAAAACAAACGCCCCCTGGAACTGGCAGAAACAAAAGAATTTTTTGCCAATATAGGCCTTAGTCCCGAATTGCAGGAAAAGGCTACGCAGGAAATTGCACTGGACAAACACCGCTGGGTTGATTTTATGATGAAGTATGAATTAGGTCTTGATAAACCAGATCCTAAACGTGCCACCAAAAGTGCATTGAATATTGGCCTTTCCTATGTTGCCGGTGGTATCATTCCTTTAAGCCCGTATTT
>JANLQE010000281.1:0-1578 GCA_031367625.1 Bacteroidota bacterium | reverse complement strand
TATTCTGTACTTGAATAAAATTTTATCTATAAAAAAAACTTTTTTGCTTCTATTTTCCAATAAAATAAAAGCCGCAATGGGGTGATCCTGATAGGCAAGTCCGCTATCTGGTAAGGATATCATTAGGTTTTTAAATTTTTGAATATCAAGATATTTTTTATTCAGGCAAAACGCACTGCCTAACCAAACTCCTTTGTTACACAAAATGGCATTGCGTAATAACTTGTCCATTTTATCAGTATCACCTAAACTTTTTTTCACAATTTTGGTGGTATTTGAATGAGTGTTATCAATATTATAGGCCCTGCTTTTGCCATCACCGTCAATACACTCGTAATCATGGGTTACTAAAATTCTATTTTCATCTGCAGAAAAAGCCTCTGTAATTTCTTCAAGTTTATTTGGACGCCAGATATCATCGCCATCTAAAAAACTAAGTATATCGCCTGTTGCTTCTTCAATCCCCTTGATAAATGCCAACAGTACACCACTATTTTTGGGCATTTTAATGTAGTTTATTTTATGGGCATATTTTTTTATAATGGAGGCAGAATTATCAGTAGAGCAATCGTCAATAACAATTATTTCATTAGGTGGTACTGTTTGTGCAAAGATACTGCACAGGCATTCGTCTACATATTTTTCAAGATTATATACGGTAACTATGGTGGAAATTTTCATTACTCATTCAGTTGAATTTTAACTAAATAATTACTAAGTGAAAATACCAATCATTTACTACACCAAGACAATACGTTTTTAAGCATATAAACGTTAATAAAATACCTCGTTAAAATATTATAAACTTATTTTGTAAAAAGTGTTTTGTGAGGTTAACTGTATCTTTAGTTGAAATGTTTACGCAACAATATGATGGCTTTATCAATATTAATAAATAACATAAAAAGCAAGCAAGGGCTAAGGTCCGCAGGCATTTATACATTTTCAAATTTATTTACAAAGGGAATATCTTTTTTGCTGCTTCCTGTTTTTACCAATCCCCGTTTTTTAACACCAGCCGACAATGGGTTACTAAGTTTATTTAGTAGTTCTGTAATTTTTTTAATGCCTTTCATATCACTTGGCTTTACACAATCTACAAGCACAGATTTTTTTAAACTTGAAAAAAAGGAGTTTAAAGATTTCTTTACCACAGGATTTGCTTTAACTGCCATAACAACCATGCTGGCTGTTTTAGTAATTTATTTATTTAAAGATTACCTGCATTTAAAATATGGCTTCCCTATCAATTTTGTTTGGATAATTCCCGCAGTAACTTTTTTAAATTTCTGTACAGAACAAATAACTGGGCTTATCCGCAACAACAATGAGCCATTGAAGTATTTGGGTATCGGTATTACAAAAACTTTGCTTGAGCTAAGTATTGCATTACTGCTGATAATGGTTTATAAGTTTGGCTGGATGGGCCGTGTTACAGGAATGATGGTAGCACTTATACTTATTTCAGGATATTCTTTATACTACTTTATTAAAAATGGGTACCTGTTTGGAAAAGTAAAAATTGAATATATCAAAGCTGAAATGTTGTATGCGTTGCCAATTATTATAATGCAGGCC
>JANLQE010000255.1:0-3267 GCA_031367625.1 Bacteroidota bacterium | reverse complement strand
GGATCGGGTCAACGGACAGGTACTCCGAAAGTTTAGAGAGGTTTTTATTATGTGAGTTTTCTTACTTTTTTGTCTTGATCAATCCTTCGACTTCGCTCAGGAGTAACAATCCCATAGCCATCGGGACAAGGCTAAACGATGGCTCCCCTCCCGATAGCTATCGGGATCGGGCTACGCCTCCTTTTCAATTTGGGCTTTGTCCTGTTGTTTGGGCATTGGTTGTGAGAGACAAGATGGAGACTCCGAACGGTATTATTTAATAAAATAAGGTTGAGAGATAAAAATGGTTCGTGAAGACACGAACCAAGGCGAATAATAATCCTGCTATTCTGGCGGTCTTTTTACTTGAAGCTATTTTTGCATTTTTACAGGTCTGTTATTTGCTCAATTAATTTTATTTGGCCATTTCCACGCATACCAAATTATTAATGTTGTAATTGTACTTTCAACTAACGCTAAAAAAACATAAAATGCTTTCCAAGGCATAAGTGAAAAAAAGGCAATTAATAGCATTATGGTTGTAAATAATAGCCCAAAAATAATATTTAATACCCTGTTTATTTTAGGTTTTAAAATGATAGATAAGAAAACCATAATTGCAGGAATAACTAAGAGTAAGGATGCCGCAAATAATTTCATTGGACTGTCCAACATATTTACGCCATTAACAAGTCCTTGTGTTTTTTGAGGAACATACAACTCAAAATAGTCGCCATATAAATAGCATAGAATTACAGATGTCCAAAGCGCTGAAAGTTTAATTTTGATGTTTATTTTTACATCTTCAAAACCACTTGTACTTGTCTTATTTGAGTCCATAGTTAATTGGTGTATTACGTTTGTCGTTTAAAAATGTTACAAAAGAAATAAATATTCATAGTTCAATGTCAGTTGGGGAATGGTCTGCTGTACGCTTGCCGCTAACGGTAGGGCTTGGCGATGGTTTGGGATTTGAAAATCGTCAGCCTGGAACCGCTGCTGATTAAAGCTATGATTCGTCCTGCCCCAAACCACAGTACAGCAGAATTACCGCTGCTGATTGTTCCAATGTCAAGCCCCACTATTGGCAATACCAATGTTAGCGGCTTCCATACTTCTTCAATGAAACGGTAATTACTTTAGGAGTATAAATTTTTGGATTAGAATTTATTTCTGAAAAGGATGAATTGTTAATGTCGTAAGTAATTAGCATTATATGTTTTTTAGGGTCATAATTCTGAATACATTCCCTGCTGAGATAACAGAAATTGGATTTGCTGTAAGCATTAGTACCTGGTGTTACTTCAGGAATTTCGTAAATGATTTTCTCTTCTGACCATGGGCCTGTTAATGAAGATGATGTGCGAATGTTTATCTTATTTTCCATAAACTTTATATCACAAACCATCACCCATTGCTTAATGTCGGGGTGATAATTAACGGTGTTGGCTCTGAAGCCATTTATTACGGTATCCATATCATCAGCACCCATACCTGTTTTCCAGGTTTTATTCATTGCATAATATTCAAAAGGCTTTTCATAATTATCAATCGGGTCAAGTTTTTTTCGAACCAGGAATTGGGCATTGTCATTTCCATTTGAGCTTACAAAAAAATACAAGAAATTATCCTGTATTACATGACAATGAATGCCCATCAACGGGTACGCAAAATCGGGTAAAGGGTTGAGTTCAATTTCCCATTGAACAGGTGGTTCAAAAGGATTTGTAATTTTTGCCAGGGTAAATCCAGGTAAGGAAAAGCCAAAAAAATCATCGGGAGCTGCGCCTTGTTTTTGCGAAACCTTTTGAAGCACCACATACAAACTGGTTTTATACATAAATGCATCATTTACCCAATAATGATAGCGGTTGGTAAAGCTTTTGAAAATCGGTTGGGGATTATCAGCATACATATTGTTCCAGAAATAATGAACGTCTGTTTTTCCGTTTGGCAAACAGGTTTCAACCGCCACTGTGTTTGAAACCATTTTCATTCCGGGTTCCAGGCGGCTTTGCTGGTTTTTATTTCCAACATAGGTATCGCTGAAAATAAATAATGTTTTGGTTTTACTTATAGGTACAGAAACATCCCCATCGCCACCAAGCCAGCCATCTTTAAACGGAAACTCCGGAATACATGTTTGCGAAATATGTTCTGTAATTTTATTTTCTGAACTATGTTCATTTGTATTTTTTCTTATTTCAACATTTGATGGTTTCTTTATTGAGGCGGTAAAATGCTCAAAAAAATCTTTCTCATCTTTATGTCCTGCAAAGAAAGAATTTAATTCATCTGTTTTCATAGTCAGCAACATTGCATTGTTTGTCCATTCAAATTTAAGCGGCAACTTTCTTTTTATGGCATAGTCATAAAACCATGCATAACTTAATTCGGAAAGTTCAAGTGTATCTTTTGTAAACTGCACTTTGTAAATAGTATGACAATTTATAAAACTATTTCTGAAATCCTCATCACCAACATTATCGGGCATCATTCCACTGATGTCCATAAAATATTTATCATTAATTTTTACAAATCCCGCTTCAAATTGAGATTGTTTTTTTTCATCTCCGTATTTTAAAAAATAAAAATTATCTCCTGCTTTCTGAATTGAAACGGTCATGTCAAAATCTTTGATGCTCCAGTCGCCTTCCGCCTGCGGAACAAGGACAGCATCCTGATCTGTAAATAGTGAATGGAGAAGTAACACCTTTTGTGAAAATGAAGTGGAAACAATACAAAATGAAAAAATGAAAAAAATGAATTTAATTTTCATTGTGCTCTGAAATTTATTTGTCAGTTTTTACGGCTTGGTGTCTCCTAAATGGTTGCCGATAACGTAGCCACACTTGCACAAAACCCGATCCTATGTTTGTTGTGCGTTCTTATTTTTTTTATACTACTCGAATTGATATCCCTTTTCTATGAAGTTTATTAATCTTGTAGCTTTTTTTTGATTGTAGGCCAGGTTGGCAATAAAGGTATGACATAGTAATCCATGGAGAAAGAGTTTGTTATAATAGAAAGCAAATAGTTCTTTATCGTGAGTAATGAACGTATGCTTATCTGTATTTTTAAGATCAGCAGAATCAAAAAGGGTGTGAGAAGACATTTTTAATTCTGAGTACGGCAGTACCTTTGATTCCACTTCCTTATATGAAAACATAGAAATTTTGAGGTCGTTGTATTGATTAAGTACGAATGAATTTATGCCGTTGTCATAATTCAGAATACTGTCAGCCACAGCGTTATTTCTGATCAACCGGAAGTTCCCGGAATTTTTTA
>JANLQE010000066.1:0-8400 GCA_031367625.1 Bacteroidota bacterium | reverse complement strand
TGGAAAGCCGCTGGAGGCGATAAATATCTATTGGAACAAGCGACCTATAGCGACCAAGTAAAATACATGTGCCTGGGAGGAATTGTATTTGCTACTGGTGCAATGGCAGGGCTTGCTGGAGGCTATGGATTTTACACAATCTTTTCTCCAAAAACTGCCGATGTTTTAGATAAAACAAAAACGTTAGTACAGAACGCTACATATATACCAACAGACATTCCGACTGTAATACTTTCAATAGTATTCGGAGTTATATGGGGATTAATAATTTTTAATATTGACCGCTTCATTGTAACAAGCACAGGAAAAGGCGACGGCACTGAAAAAATTACCTGGGAGGAATTAAAAGGTGCAATACCCCGTATTATAATGGGAATGATAATAGCAATTACAATTTCTAAACCTATAGAAATTAGAATGTTTAAAGGTGAAATTGACCATGAAGTATCACATCTTCAAGATAGTTTGAAGACTGTATATAATATCGAAGCTAAAAATAAATTCCAAATAAAAGTGGAAGATTTAAAATCGAAAATAGGGAAGATACAAAATGACATTGATGCTAAAGAATCTGCAGTGACTAACCTAAGGTTGGAAATTTCTAAAGAAATAACTGGGAAGAATAATAATGGTGCTGCTTATGGACCCCGTGCCAAAGAGTTAGAAAGACAAGCAAATATAATAGATGGGCAATTGGTCAGTTTAAAAAATACTTCAGAATATAAAACTGCTTTGGTAGATATGAAAAAATTTGAACAAGACAAAAACTTGGAGGTAATAGAAGCAGAGCAAAAATTAGCAACTTTAGATGGGCTTTTACTACGAATGCAATTAGCTCACAAAGTTGCAGGTTTTTGGATTTCTCTTTTTGTCACTTTGCTTTTTATGGCAATTGAATTAACTCCCGTATTTTTTAAATTGATGCTTACTAAAACACCATACGATTATTTGAAAGAAAATGCAGATGAACTGATAAAAGCAGAAAATGGTATTGAAGTTCGGTATGACTATTATAAGGACAAAGAAGGGCAAGAACGGCATCTTATCATTAATCACGAAGCAGAAAGAATGATTTATGAAAAAATAAAAGTAACAGATATTCAAAAAGAACTTACTGATTATGCCATAGAGCAATATAAGCAGAAAGAAAAAAAGAAAATTGATGAAAACCTTGATGATTACATTAAAAACATAAACAAGGATGAACAGAGCAATCAACCGGCTTAGGCTTTTCTTTTGTACTTTTTCGGGTGAAGATGATTATATAATTAGAAAATGTGAAGCTGGCATTCAAATCTCTTTTGCTTTAATTGGGCTATTTGTAATGTTTGTCTTTATAGGGTGCTGGGCAAGTGCATCGCTCTTTATGTCGCATCTTTTTGAAGGCGGTAATTGGCTGAGTGCTTTTGTAGGTATTATTTGGGCAATGCTTGTTACAAACTTATACCTATTACTTCTATATACTATTTCGCCTGCATTACTGCCAATAGCAAGACATACAAAAGCAAAGAAAATCAGTTTGAAAAAAGGCGAAACGGAAAAAACAGAAAAACCTGAATCAGCATTTACATCTTCATTTATTTTCACGCTTGCTTTAATAACTCTATTGGCAGTTATAGTTACCCAACCATTCAATGTATTTATTTTTTCAAATTCAAGTAAAGAATCAGAAAAGTATGCTGAAACATTGCGCAATTTATTTTCAAATCATCCTTCTTCATGGTTAATAACTATTATAGGATGCATATTTTTTTTATTACCCGTTTATTGGAAATATGCTATTCGTAACAGGGGTGGGTTTTATGAAAAGAAAAGACATATAGAAAACAAATTTGTACACGACAATTACTTAGATTTTAAAGAAGTGCATGCTTCTATTTTTAAGGATAAAATTATTCTTTATAATAAGCAGACGTGGGAGAACATAATGCCATTCCTCAATAAATTAGAAAAAGCAAATGCAGAGACCTATAAACTTCACTATAAAAATTTAAAATCGGAAATTATAAATGAAACTATTGGTAAATATGAGTATTGGGCAGACCATCCATTTAGAACAACCCACAAAAAAGCAGTTAGAGATTTATCTTCAGAAGCAAACTTTCTAAAAGATATTTATTCAGAAAACATTTGACAGCATTTATTATCATACTTGTAGTTGGCATAATTGCATATCTGTTGTTTTTTAGAAAAGAAAAAATAACGGAAACCCAACCTATTACACAACCCCAAAAAGAAGATATAACCGAAGAAATTATAGAACAACAATTAATACTAATTGATGAATTTGGCAAGAAATATAAAAACATAAACAAGACAAGGGAAATTCCAAGAAGAACATTTTTATTCGGAACCCTACATGGTAAATACTGGGGAGAATTGGATGAAATAAAAGTACAAGAATATCGCCAGGCTAAATTTTATGACTTTAATATTTATGAAATTGAAGTAAGCAATGTTGAAGACAAAGCAACAGCATTTGAATTTGAACATGACTCAAGATTTCCAAGAGAGAAACTACCATTACTACTTCCAATAGTTTTACAAAAAAATGGTAAAGAATATGCTTTAAATATCCATGAACCACAAATTAGAAAAGTACAATTTAATAGAAAACTACATCAAGATGAAGGCAATGAAATTTTTGGTACTATTGATGCAGAAATAACTGGCTATGTATTAGATTTTACAATAGAGAAATATACTGAAAAGGAATACATTCACGAAAACAAAGCTGTACCTGCTCCACAAAACGAAACTAAAGATACCAAAACATTTCATCCAACAGGCAATATAGAACACAATGGAAATTATAAACGCACAGAATATTATTATTCCAATTATAAAAATCAATATTGGGGTAATTGGAAATATACAAAACCTATCGGCAATACACAGCAAGAAGGATGTTTATCATCAGGCTTAGGGGTTTTAGGAACTATTATTGGCATTGTATTTTTATTGTTACTCTTACCGAGATTGGCTATTTTTTTGCCATTCATTTTACTTCCGCTCCTATTCAGCTTAGTTTCTGCATCGGCGTGGAGATGGATATTCCGTATTCTGGGAGGCTTGCTATTATTAGTATTTATTTTTTCTCTAATAAACATTTTTAATCTTTCACGAAATAGCTATATCCCAAAACCAATTGTTCAGGACAAACCCGAAGAACGAAATCCACAAAACATTCCAATCGTTGATACTATAAACAATGAGCAAAGCCAAGACACTTTGATAACACATTATAGAAGCTGGAAAGACTACGATGGCAATTTTTATAAAGGTAAATTTTGGGTTAAAAAAAGTGATTTTATAAACGCCAAAAAATATAAAAACAATTTGTCTATTTCAGAAAACTCCGAGAATAGCTATGATAAAATTGTTTATATGCTAAAGGAAAATGATAAGCAAAACTTAAACGGTCTATACCAATTATTTGATTCATTAAAAACTGCCAAAAACATTGACACCAAATCTTTTGCCGAGATGATAGTTTGCTTTGTACAAGACATTCCTTATACGGTAGTATTACCAGATGCCTGCGACCCTAATTTATATGCTGATAATTTTATACGAAAATATTTATCCAGCAGCGATGCAAAATGTGATGACTATGAAAAGTTTGGAATAAATACACCTGTTGAATTTATGGCAACATTACAAGGCGACTGCGATACAAGGACTTTATTACTGTACACAATACTTGCACACTATGGTTATGATGTTGTTTTAATGAGTAGCGAGTTTTATAATCATTCGCTAATTGGCATTAACTTACCTTATGAGGGTGTTTCTTATACCTACAATAACCAACGCTATATCCTTTGGGAAACAACAAATACAAATATTAAACCCGGCATTTTGCCAAATGAAATTTCAAACATTAATTATTGGAGAATATCATTAAAATCAAAATAGTATGAACCCATCAAAAACAACAGCACTTATAATTGCTGGCATGGTTGCCATCGGAATTGTTTTATTAATTATTCAATTGCTATTAAAAAAGCTAAAACAAAAATCAGAATTAGACGGCAAATTAAAACTCTCATACGGAATTTGGTTTTCCACATTGTTCATTGCGGCAGTATTTGTTACCATAAAAACAATGACCATTTTAAGTGAAGCAATAGACAATATTTATAAAATGAATGCCACAAATGCAATTGTTGAAACATCCAAAGCCGCTTCTTTATTTATTGGCTTATCAGCAGTTTGGTTTTTAGTATGGTACTTTATTGCAAATTTACTTTCTACTTTAATTACTGGCAATCGAAATGAAGTGAACGAAATGGAAGCGGATAATTATGCGTACTTTTTAATAAAGGGAGTATTAATAATTGGTTTCATTCTTTGCTTATCACCAATTTTTGAAACCTTATTGAGGGCATTTATGCCAAGTGTGCAACTGCCCTTTTACCATTAAGAGAAGTCTATAAAAAAACTAAAGCTGGTTTCATCACCAACACGAGTTTGGGAGAGGAGGAACCAGCATCACGAAGCAAATGTAGCCTTAAATTCGTTTAGTGCAAATTTCTTCGCAAATTTGCACCACTTTATGACCGAACAGCAGCTAAAATATTACTTATCAAGCCCACGTTTCAACGTATATCTTGCTAAAACAAATAATGACTTTGATAAAGCCTATCAGCTTTACAAAGTGAACATTGAACTTTCCGAAGCCTTCTACCCCATTCTGTCTGTACTTGAAGTGAGTTTGAGAAACGCAGTAAACGAAACGTTGAAACTGCATTTTAATGACCCCTACTGGTTTAAAAATAGTTTGCCTGTTGAGTTCTTGCCCTTTGTTTCGGATGCCATACAGAAACTCACGGCACAACGTAAAAGCATTACAGCAGACAGAATAATTGCGGAACTTAATTTTGGTTTTTGGAACAGGTTATTTAACCGACACTACACAGGCTTACTTTGGAAACCATTGAGATTAATATTTCAAAACACACCTAAACATCTTAGACAAAGAGATACAATCGCAGACGCATTATATCGCATCAGGACATTACGCAATAGGATTTATCATTACGAACCAATCTTTGGTAATTTGCAGGACATAGAAAAACAGTACAACGAAATGCTAAAATTTCTTACATGGTTTGACAATGACTTACCGAAATTGCTTACAGGTATTGACCGCTTTAATTATATCTTAAAAAAAGCAAAAGCTATATAGCCCACTCCAAGTCAGGCACATTTGCAGTACACACAAAAGCCCACCAACGCAGGAGGAAAATAAATTTAAACCCGTGCAGCGCCTGCTGCATAATGGTATGCCGTACAAGAGGGCCCTTCTTTCCTCAGGATAAACTTTACAAGAATGACAACCAAAGATCTGCTGCCCGGACCAAAATAAAAAAAACCTTTCAATGAAGAAAGGAGTCACACACACAAACTGGTATTAAAACACATCGGTTATGAATAAACGCACCGGGTCTATCCCCCCTCCAAAGAAGAGGGAGAAAACATCTGGGTAAGAATTATTTTTTATCGGCTGAAAGTTTCCGAATAATAATAAATTAATTATCAGACAGAGACCCTCATAATACACGCTCATCTCTCAAATTTTTTATTATACGCACTGTGGCGTTGAACTTCCTGCAGGCATCGAAGTTTTATTTGTTAGTACTTATATGTTGAGTGTTTATTTAGCATGGAAATAAAAACCCCTACTGAGACGGAAGCTGATATTTTTTTATTTAAATAGATGCCACTCAAAAAAATATCCGATAATTTTTTGGGTAGCAGCATCAAGAATGTTATACCTATATTTGATAATTCTAATTTAAAATATATGCTTATGAGATCAAAAATATTTGTTCAATGTATTTCAATCCTTCTTTGTTTCAGTAATGTTTATGCACAGGAAACTCCTAAAGATACTTCCTACATCAAAGTACCTGCTGAAATTAAATCTGTAACTAAACACAGTGTGGTAATTGGCGGTAAAACAATTAATTATACCGCCACAGCAGGTGCATTAATTTTAATGAATGAGAAAGACGAACCAGTAGCTTTGTTTGGATATACTGCATACACAAAAGATGATGATACCAACAATAAAAGGCCGGTAACATTTTCTTATAATGGCGGCCCTGGCTCATCCTCCTACTGGTTACACATTGGTGTTATCGGCCCTAAAAAAATTATAGTTAACGATCCTGAATACAATCCTCCCCCACCCTATAAATTTGAAGACAATACCAATTCAATTTTAGATGTAACCGATATTGTAATGATAGATCCTGTAGGAACGGGATTGAGCCATGCGGTGGGAAAAGCAAAGAACAAAGACTTTTGGGGTGTTGATCAGGATATAAAATCCATCAGCAATTTTATTAAACAATATGTTACCGATAATAACAGGTGGAACTCTCCTAAATTTTTATTGGGTGAAAGTTATGGAACCATGCGCTCTGCAGGAGTTGTAGATTATTTGCAGGAAAATCTTGGAATGGTAATGAATGGTGTGATACTTGTTTCATCCGTGCTTGATCTGCGAACGCTCACCTTTCAGCAGTATGATGATCTTTCTTACATTTTACATTTGCCCACGTATGCTGCCACAGCATGGTATCATAATAAAATAAGCAACAAGCCCGAAAACCTTGAGAGTTTTTTAAATGATGTTAAAGTTTTTGCAGAAGGAGAATATTCTTCCGCATTGATGAAAGGCGACCGTTTAACTGATGCAGAAAAAGATATTGTTCTTACTAAATTGGCTGGCTTTACAGGTCTGGGTAAAGAATATCTTTTGCGTGCCAATCTTCGTGTAGATGAGCCAAGATTTACGCAGGAGCTTTTGAGAAGTGAACATATAATCGTTGGCAGACTTGATTCCCGGTATAAAGGAATCAATCAAAATTTGTTGGGCGAAAAAGCCAATGATGATCCGCAGAGTTCAGCCATCAGCCCTGCTTTTACCGCGGCTTTCTTAAGTTATTATTATGGCGAATTAAAAATGGATAGAAAATATAATTATCACACATCGGCTTACAGTGCTGAAGGTTTTGCCTGGGACTGGAAGCACAAAAAAAGTGGTGGTTTAGATCCTACAGATCCCTCAACACCCAACACTGCCATAGATCTTGTAGATGCAATGAGCCGTAATCCAAGTTTGAAAATTTTGGTACTAAATGGTTATTATGACCTTGCTACGCCATTCTATGCAACCGAATATACTTTTGATCATCTTGGTTTAGATAAAAAATTAAAGCCAAATATTCAACTAAAATATTATCCTGCGGGGCACATGATGTACATTAATTCATCATCAGCAAATGCATTTAAAAAAGATGTAGCCGGGTTTATAATTGGTGCAAGCAAATAAACAGAAATTTTAGTTTTTTGCCCTTGTTGGTCGCCCAAACTTAACATATTTTCTTATCTCTTACAAACCGCCGCAGCGTGGTCTCCAGATCTGCTGCTACCACGAAGCAAATTTTTTTTTATATTCGTTCGGCGGGTCGGTGAGACCGGGCCCCGGCTCTCACGGCTTGGAGTATGCGCTCTTTAATGTTTGGAAAGCTACCAACAAGGGCGGAAAACACCAACAACGGCAGCAGATTTTTTGTTTATATCTGCCGTTGGTCGGGAGACCAGACGGCGGCGAAGACCTAAGCGGAACACCAACAGTGGCGGAAAAGCAATTTTGTGCAAAAGTTTATTTTTAAAATAATTGCTGAAGCTGTCCAAAAAAATAAAAAAAAATTATATCCCAATATTTTTCTCACCGCTGTTGGTGCTTTTGTCTCAGCGGGGTTTTCACAGCATTTCCTCACAACAAAATATAAACTTGCGTGAAAACCCGATGCAGCCCGTTCTTCAATTAATACAAACTCATCTCTCAAATTTTTTATTATACGCACTGCGGCGTTGGCAAGCATCAGAGCTTTTATTTATTAGTATTTATATGTTGCTGATTTATTTACCAGGAAATAAAAACCCCGCTGAGACGGAATTTGGGCTTTCTCATTTACAGGCCCTTTACCACGTTTACGAATATTCAAGCCCCTGCTTTTTAAACATAGACGAGACATCATGCTCCATCCATGCTTTATCTTTGCATTATCCATACTCTATCCATATACTTTCATGGTAATTTTTAAAATAATTTGTAAAACACTTGCAAATTGAAAGCCTATGATTTACTTTTATATTACGATGAGTTTTTATTCATCAACTAAAATTAAAAGTTGAATTTCCATATCTGCATGATTTAGCCCCTTACTTCACATAGCCCCATCTAAAAATCTTTCAGATTTTACGCCAACATCCAGGGAATTCCATAGCCGTTGAATAACCTGATGATTACCCCCTTACCAACAGCAATGTTTCCAACCACAGGAAAGCAACTTAAAAGAAATATCCCGCATTTCTTTCATT
>JANLQE010000190.1:0-5884 GCA_031367625.1 Bacteroidota bacterium | reverse complement strand
AATCAACTGTTTTTTTATTCAGCAGTTTAAGTTTTTTATCTGCGTAAATAAAGTAATCACCAATTTTTCCTTCGGTACCAGTGATAAATAAAGGTTCTGACCCGTTGTAAGAAACTTTGCCTGATGCATTGCTTGATTTTTGCAGAAAATTTATTTTTCCGCTGGTAAGTGTTTTAAAAAAATCGCCGCTGATACAAATAAAATCTGAAGCATCTGTTTTAACTGCATTTATATCAATGCCTTCGTAAACTTTTTTATTATTTCCCGATACATCAATAAAGGTTACCGATGCTGATTTTTTAATGTTATCTTTTATAAAACCGGTTTTGGCTTCGCCGTTGGCTAAAGTAATTGTGGCAGATGCATAACCTTCGGGTGCTGTGTTTTGGGCATTTACAACTGCAATGAAGAGATTTAACAACAATAAGATAAAAGTTATTTTAAGTTTCATGGCTTTAAATTTTAATTGTTTTAAAAGTTGGTTAAATGTTATTTTTATAATGCAAGAGTAAAATGGTTATGGGTACATTTATAGCAAAAAGGAGTGAGCTGATGAATAATTGGAGTGAATTGAAATATTACTAATATTTAACCGGTATACTTCCGTGGTTCGTGTCCTCACGAACCTTTGTAATAATAAAACTGTTTGCTATTTCTCAGACTTCCACACAAAGTATATTAAATTTTAAAAAATGGAGATAAGGATTTTAATGAGATAGAATGATTAAGTAAGAATGGTTTTTGTGGACACAAATCACGGCAGTGGAAAAAATGTAAAATAATATTTACCCCGGTACCTGTTCTATGGTTTTCTTATCATGTTTTTTTTGAATCATCCGCATTACAACCGGGATGAAAATTGGGAAATACCGGGCAATTACAGCAGCCCATATTGTAACCGGTTCAAAAAAAGTTACCAGAAGCGAAAGGAAAAAAATTATCGAAGGAACCAGCGAACGCTTAATGGAAATAGAAAGTACATTTTTAGTGAGTGCATGACTGGCAATTTTATTTTTGGGGTTGCCAATATATTTCCAAAGCCTGTAATTTAAATAACCCGTAAAGCAGATGTTAAAAACATAAACAGTATATGGAACAATCAACTCAATTTTGTCTGAATATTCGCCATACATGCCCGAACTGAAAGGCATTAAAATGATGGATAACAAAAAAAGTAAATTCAGCCATAGTAACCGGTTGTTATAATTTTCAACATAACTAAACATGCGGTGGTGTACGGTCCAGTATAAACCAATAATAAAAAAGCTTATCAGAAAGCCTGCAAATTTAAAAACTAAATGCCCTAATGCATCCAACAAAGCATTATCCGTAACCCCATTTTCAATAAACGGTACTTTTATTTCAAGGGCCATTAAAGTAATGGCAATGGCGAATACAGCGTCGCTGAACAGGATCATCCGTTCAATCTGAAATTCTTTTTTAAGTTCGTTGTGCAGTTGGTTCATAAAAGGAGTTAAGTTTTTTCTCTGGTATTTTTATTTCATTCTTTTTTCGCCGCTGTTGGGTGTTCAAACTTAACACATTTTATTTTCTCTTACTAACCCCCATCTGGCGCAGCGCTCCGTGCTGCTGCCTGCCGTTACTAATGCAACTATCAAAAGCCTCAGTAAGAAAACAAAAAATGGTATAGTAATAAGCTAAAAATATTTTTGTAAGTTTATTGCAAAAAGAAAAACCAAGTACCCTATTGCAGCAGTATTTGTAATGCAACCATGGCATTGGAAATATAGTAGTGCGGTAGATTATTTTACTGATGAAAAAGGGTTGCTGGATTTAATTATTTTAGAGTGGGTAAACTGATAAAGCGGTAATAACGGAGGGCAGCAGGGCGGGGGTTAAATTAGCGCATTCTGCAGTTTAAAAAAATACTTGTGAATTTTCACCCATTATTATTTCTTAAAATTGTGGTATGATAAGCGTTATCATTCCTGCATACAATGAAGAAGCTGTGATAAAAAAAACGCTGCAGTGGCTTTTAAAGGCCGATGCAGATAACCTCATTGCAGAAATAATTGTAGTGGATGGTGGCAGTACCGATAGTACGGTGAAAGCTGCACAATCAGAAGGAGTAAATGTTTTATTAAGCCCAAAAAAAGGCAGGGCAGCACAGATGAATTATGGCGCATCTTTAGCCTGCGGTAAAATATTTTATTTTTTACATGCAGATACACTTCCTCCCCTTTCCTTTACTAAAGATATTTCCCATGCGGTTAGTAAAGGCTGTAATGCAGGCTGTTACCGGCTTTCGTTTGATTATAATCATTGGTTTTTAAAAGCCAATTGCTGGTTTACCCGTTTTAATATCAATGCTTTCCGCTTTGGTGATCAAAGTTTATTTGTGGCAGCAACAATGTTTACTAAAGCAGGTGGTTTTTGCGAAAACCATATTGTGATGGAAGATCAGCATTTCATCATCCGCTTAAAAAAAATAAGTAAGTTCATCATTTTTAAAAGGCCTGTACTTAGCTCTGCCCGCAAATACCTGGCAAATGGGATTTACAAAACACAGGCTGTTTTTTTTCTTATTTTCATGATGTACCAATTGGGCTATTCCCAACGGATATTGGTAAAAACTTATAAAAAATTAATACGGCAGGATAAGCTGTAATCTTTTTTAAGCCAACAAACTGCTCAAGATCTTTTCATAGTGTACCAGCCTAAAAAACTTCCCCATACCAGCATGTTGGCAACCAGCGGCATAATCAATCCTTTTGCCTGAAACCCACTGAACATAGGCTTGTGCAGGTAAGCAGGTATGGCTGTCCATAGCCATAGGCAGGGTAAAATCCCGAAAATAATTCCTTTAATTACTGAAGGATATTTTACCATCCAGCCAAATATAAGCCCCCATATTCCACCACTGATACTAAATAACAGGGCAGCAATAATTTCATCTGCAGAACCACTGTTTCCAAATACTGCCCGGTACATACCAACAAAGCCCGGCTCACCCTTATCCATCGCCTTCATGATATACATGATGATTACTAAAATAACAGCACCCAGGCAGCCCGCAATAAATCCATTGGTTAATCTTTTATTCATGCTACTTTTTTTATAATGAACAGATAAAATTTTACTATGGTTTTATAAAGTAAATTGTGAAGATTAGCATTAAAGCTACAACAATATGTATGATATAATTATTATCGGTTGTGGCTCGGGGGGCTTAAGCGTTGGGCTGTTTATGCGAAAGGCCGGCTTTAAAGTTTTAATGGTTTCCAAAACCGATAAAGATATTGGCGGCGAATGTTTGAATGATGGTTGCGTACCAAGTAAGGCCCTGATACATACTTCCCGGCTTGCGCATAATGCAAAACTTGCCGGGGAGTTGGGCCTGCAGGTGAGCGGAAAAGTAGATATTAAAAAAGCCATCAGTTATGTATATTCCAAACAACAGGTAATCCGTGATCATGAAAATGCCGCCTGGCTTACAGCGCAGGGCATTGATGTGGCATTGGGAGAAGCCTCATTTTGCGGCAGAAAAGAAATTGAGGTGAACGGGAAAAAATACAGTGCAAAAAAAATTATTATCGCCACCGGCTCAAAGCCAAAAAAACTTGCCGTACCCGGCGTGGAGAAAGTACGCTATTTTGATAACGAAAATATTTTTCATATTGATGAATTGCCGGATCGTTTACTGGTAGTAGGCAGTGGGCCAATAGGTATAGAAATTGCCCAGGCATTTAACCGCCTCGGCAGTAAAGTAACCGTAATTGAAGAAGGCAGCAGGATATTGGTACATGATGATGAAAGCCTTGCTGCTATTCTGCTGCAGCAATTGCAGCAGGAAGGAATTGATTTTCATTTTAATATCTCTATTGAAAATTTTGTATCAAAAACAGAAGCTGTAGCAAAGCCAAAAAACGGAACCGCCCTTACTTTAAATTTTGATGCTGTTTTTGTTGGCATTGGGCGGCAATTGGTTTTAGAACCATTGCAATTGCAAAAAGCAGGCATAGAAATAAAGGATCATAAAATTGTTGCAGATAAAAAACTCCGTACCAGCAACAAAGATATTTTTGTGTGTGGCGATGTTGCCGGTGATCTGCAGTTTTCTCATGCTGCAGAATTTCATGCACGCATTATTCTTAATAATTTATTTTCGCCGCTAAAGAAAAAACTGCAGAATAATTACATGTCGTGGGTAACTTTTACCGATCCTGAATTGGCAACTTTTGGGTTGAGTGAAAAGCAATTAATGCAAAGCCATATAAAATATAAAAAACTGGAACAGTCTTTTCACGAAGATGACCGGGCAATTGTGGATAATTACCAGTATGCCAAACTGATCCTGTTCATCAGCGAAAAAAGATTTTTGAGAAAGCAGAAAATACTTGGGGGCTCAATGATTGCGCCCAATGCCGGAGAGCTTATCCAGGAATTGATCCTGGCGATGGCCAATAAAATTTCCATCAATGCCATTTTTAATAAAATTTACCCTTATCCTGTTGCGTCACGAATTAACCAGAAAATAATTTTGCAGATGAAGCAGGAAGAACTTACCCCTTTCATAAAAAAACTTTTGCAAACAGTTTATAAAATATTCAGCTAATGATATGGTGGGAAACTTTTAAAGAATGGTTTTTAAGTTTGGGCGGTAAGTACCATGTGAACCCTTATATTTTTGGTGGCATTTATGTTGGCGCCATTCCCTTTTTTTTTCTCTGCCTCGGCTGGACGATCAAAAATATTAAACTCCAAAAGCCAATCGTGATACCGGTTTTGCTTACGGGGCTGTTTTTTATTTCTGCTTACCTGTACCTTATTATTGCCGGTAAAAACATACCGGTGTGGGTATATATTTTTATCGGGATATTGGTTTTGTATGGTGTTTATTCCACCGTACAAAAAGTAAAAAAGCAATCGGCAAAATAAACCTATCCATCTGGCTCAACACTCCGTCTTGCTGCCTGTTGTTACTGATGATTTTTAATTTAATTGGGAAGAGACTGCGGGCGGAATTAAACGTACCTTTAAAATCAATGTTTTATTTGCCATAAACTGAATTAAAAATTGAAATATGAATATAAATATTTTACGTAGTTGCTTTTTGATATTGTTGCTTACGGGAGTAAATATTACTTCAGGGGCGCAATCAACAAGTAAAAAAGATTACCAGGTAGCCGTATATTATTTTCCAAATTATCATGTTGACTCTATTAATGAAAGATGGCATGGCAAAGGCTGGACAGAATGGGATCTTGTGAAAATTTCAAAGCCAAGATTTCAAGGCCACAAGCAACCAAAAGTGCCAGCATGGGGCTACTTTGATGAAGCTAATCCAAAATGGGCGGCGAAGGAAATTGACCTGGCTGCAAACCATGGTATTGATGTATTTATTTACGATTGGTATTGGTATGAGAATACCGGTATGTTTTTGCAGGAAGGATTAGAGAAAGGATTTTTAAAGGCACCCAATAATCACCGCTTGAAATTTGCACTCATGTGGGCCAACCATAATTGGATGAATATTGAACCAACAGCTTACACTAATGTTCAGGAAAAACTGACAGATGGCAGGGTATCTGAGCAATTATGGGATACGATAACTGACTACATTATCAATCATTATTTTAATCAACCGAATTATTGGAAGATTGATGGCAAACCTTATTTCTCCATTTTTGAAACAACAAATTTTATAGCCAGCTTTGGCAGCCTGGAAAAAGCTGCGGGGGCAATGCAACTGTTTGAAGATAAAGTGAAGAAAGCTGGTTTTCCCGGTTTGCATTTTAATTGCATCGATCAGGGTTTATCTGACAATTCAGTGCAGAGTGTATTTCACAATAAAGCTACTGCCGGCGATGTTTTTAAGGCATTAAAAACCGCAAGCCTTACTTCGTATAATTTTACGTATGTC
>JANLQE010000148.1:0-15317 GCA_031367625.1 Bacteroidota bacterium | reverse complement strand
GCAATTGGTTTCTGAAAATATAAAAATTTATAAACCCGGCTACCAGGGCGGCACGGTAGAAATAATGGGGCCGGAAGAAGTTTGTAAAAAATGGGATATCGCCAATGTAAGCCAGGTGATAGATATTCTGGGATTGATGGGCGATGCAGTGGATAATATCCCCGGTATAAAAGGGATAGGCGAAAAAACAGCGGCAAAGTTGTTGAAAGAGTATCACAGCTTAGAAAATATTTTAGACAATGCAGAAAATATAAAAGGCTCTATCGGCGAAAAAATACGCAACGGAAAAGAAGACGCCATCATGAGCAAAAAATTAGCCACCATTATTTTAGATGTGCCGGTAGAATTTCATGAAGAAGATTTTGGCCTTAAAGAATGGTACAGGGAGGCGTTGATAGAAGTGTTTACAGAGCTGGAATTTAAAACTATGGGGCAAAGAATTTTGGGTATCGCCATTCAATCTACCACTGAAGCTGCACTGCCACTAATACCCGCCGGCGGGCAAATGGATATGTTTGGAAATAACACAAATGATAATGCAAACCCAGCAGTAGATTTAGCTGAAATACAGTTGCAGCCCACCCTGACAGTAGTAGATAAAAATATAAACAATACTCCACACAATTATATTTTGGTAAATGATGATGCGGCTATTACCAACCTGGTAAAATTATTATCCGTTGAAAAACAAATAAGTTTTGATACAGAAACTACTCATATAGATGCAAACCTTGCAGAGCTTGTTGGTCTTAGTTTTTGCATAAAACCAGGTGAAGGATATTACATTCCCTGCCCGGCAGACAGAGCAGAAACAGAAAATATTTTAAGGCAATTCTTACCGCTGTTTGATGATGACTCTATAACATGGGTTGGGCAAAATTTAAAATATGATATGCTGATGCTTAAATGGTATGGCATACAACTGAAGGGAGAAATATTTGATACAATGCTTGCTCACTATGTGATAGAGCCCGATGGCAAAAGCAGCATGGATCTGCTGAGTGCAAAATATCTTGGCTACGAACCCGTGCACATTGCAGAGTTAATTGGCAAAAAAGGAAAAGCGCAAGGCACCATGAGAGATGTGGAAATAGAAAAAGTAAAAGAGTATGCTGTTGAGGATGCCGATATAACCCTTCAGCTTAAAAACATTTTATTTCCGCAGTTAAAAACAAATACGGTAGAAAAAGTTTTTTTTGAGGTAGAAAATCCCCTGGCAAAAGTATTGACCAATATGGAGTTTGAAGGAATAAAAGTAGATGTTGATTTTCTGAATACCTATTCCAAAGAGTTGGATATTGATGCAAAAAAAGCAGAAGAATCTGTGTATGCCCAGGCTGGTGTAAGGTTCAACCTGGCTTCGCCAAAACAATTGGGCGAAGTGCTGTTTGAAAAACTGCAACTGGATCCTAAAGCAAAAAAAACCAAAACGGGCCAATACGCAACCGGCGAAGATGTGCTGGCCAAACTTGCCAATAAACATAAAATATGCGATGATATTTTAACCTTCCGGGAGCTTAGCAAATTAAAATCAACTTATGTAGATGCATTGCCACAATTAATAAATCCTAAAACCGGCCGGGTACATACCAATTATGCGCAGGCCGTAGCGGTAACGGGCAGGCTTAGCAGCAATAATCCCAACCTGCAGAATATCCCTATCCGTACAGAAAAAGGGAGAGAGATAAGAAAAGCATTTGTACCAAGAGATGAAGATCATGTGCTGGTTTCTGCAGATTATTCGCAGATAGAATTACGCATTGTGGCCGCCATAAGTGCCGATGTAAATATGTGCGAAGCTTTTAAAACCGGAAAAGATATTCATACTGCTACTGCAGCAAAAGTTTTCAATGTAGCAGAAATAGAAGTAACAAAAGAAATGCGCTACAAAGCCAAGAGTGTAAACTTTGGCATCATTTACGGACAGGGCGCTTTTGGCCTGGCAGAAAATCTGGGTATCTCCCGTACCGAGGCTAAAGAGATAATAGACAATTATAAAACACAGTTTCCCAACATTCAGAAATACATGGATGACACCATTAATTTTTGTAAAGAAAATGGTTATGTAGAAACCCTGATGGGCCGCAAGCGCTGGCTGAAAGACATTAACAGCGCCAATTTTACGGTACGTGGTTTTGCAGAACGTAATGCCATTAACTCTCCCATACAGGGCACTGCTGCCGATATGATAAAGCTTGCCATGATAAAAATACATGAACAAATAAGAGCGCATAATTTTAAAAGTAAAATGCTGCTCCAGGTACATGATGAGCTGGTATTTGATGTACTGAAAGAAGAACTGGAAGCCATTCAACCCATCATTATAAGTTCTATGAAAAATGCTTTGATATTACCGAATGATGTACCGGCCGATGCAGAAATAGGAAGCGGAGTAAACTGGTTGCTGGCGCATTAGAAGAGTAGTATAGAGTATTGAGATTACATTAGAAGAAGCTTGCAGTTGTACAACTGTTTTATTATTTTGTAAAAAAATATTAAAAACATGAAACACTTTATCATTACAACCTGCATTGTTTCTGCTGCACTTTTCAGTTGCACTGATTCTGCAAAAAAGACAGAAAGCGCCAGCACCGCCGACACTACAGCTGCTTCCGCTAAAATGGATGAAACGCCAAAAACTATGGTAGCAACGGCGCCCCTTGATTCTGCTACCATGATGAAAAACTGGATGGCTTATATGACCCCCGGTGATGTTCATAAAATGATGGCCTCCTGGAACGGTACCTGGAGTGGAGACATAACCATGTGGCAGGCCCCCGGCGCACCTGCACAAAAAAGCAAAGGCACTACCGTAAATAAAATGATGATGGGCGGGCGTTACCAGGTAAGCAACCATACCGGCAATATGATGGGGATGCCTTTTGAAGGCATGGGTACACTGGCTTACGATAACGACAAAAAAATATTCATAAATACCTGGGTAGATAACATGGGCACAGGAATAATGAAGATGGAAGGCCCGTGGGATGAGGCAAATAAAACCATTACATTAACAGGTACCAGTATAGATCCTATGAGCGGAAAAGATATGGCAGTAAAAGAAACCTTTAAAGTTGTTGATGACAAAACACAATTAATGGAAATGTTTGGCCCCGGTCCGGATGGTAAAGAGTTTAAGATGATGGAAATAAAATTTACCCGTAAATAATTTTAACTGATTTAATTTTGCCGTTGCTGTAAATTATAGCAACGGCTTTTTATTTTATACAATTATGAATAACCCGGTATTAATATATTGCTATGATGCTTACTGCGGCTGGTGCTACGGTTTTAGCCCTGTTATAAAAAAGATAGCAGAAGCCTTTAAAGACAGGCTGCAGATTGATGTGCTGAGCGGCGGAATGATATTGCCCGAAAACCCCGTACACATTAAAGTTTCGGCCAGTTATATTGCCAATGCATATAAAAATGTAGAGGAGCTTACCGGTATTAAATTTGGCAAAGATTACCTGTGGCATATTATGAATCCTGAAGAAAGTGACTGGTATCCAAACTCAGAAAAACCTGCCATTGCCATGTGCATTTTTAAAGAATATTACCCCGAAAGGGCTGTAGAATTTGCTGCCGATCTTCAATGCGCCCTGCATTACGAAGGTCGGGACCTTACAGATGATGAATCCTATCTTCACCTGCTGGAAAAATACAGTATTCAAACAGAAATTTTTTACGAAAAATTAAATAGCGAAGTGTATAAAGAAATGGCTTATTATGAATTTTCTTTAATGAAACAATTGCAGGTAACCGGCTTCCCCTGCGTATTTATTCAGACTGGAGATTTAAAATTTACCATGGTTGCAAGAGGCTATACTGATTATGAAACCCTGCAACAAAGAATAGAAAATGTTTTGGTGGAAGTAAAGTAAAAAAAGCAACAGCAACCGCCCCCTTATTGATAAAACTGATTTATACATAAAAAATTTCTTTCAATGAAGCCAACAATATCTTAACTGATAAATATGCGGTAGTATAAAATAATTGTTGTTAATAATCTTTAACAGTAACCCTGTCCTCATAATATGGTATTAAAAAACTAAATTGCAAGCCTAAAAAACTTTGTTTTATGAGTTATAATAAAATAGTATCTGTAACCGGCTTAAGTGGATTGTTTGAACTGGTATCTTCCAAAGCAGATGGCGGGGTAGTTCGTTCGCTGGAAGATAATACCAGCAAATTTGTAAGCAACCGGGTACATAATTTTTCACATTTAGAAAGCATAGAAATATTTACCCAAAAAGACAATGTGAACCTGGTAGATATTTTTACGGCAATGAAAGAAAGTAAAGAAGCAATACCTGATGGTAAAGCAGATGCAAAAGTTATTAAAGCCTATTTTGAAAAAGTATATCCTGATATGGATTTTGAAAAAGTGTATGGCAGCGATATGAAAAAAATGATAAAGTGGTTTGATGTTTTGACTAAGGCCAACGTAGAAATAAAATTATCTGAACACAGCGAAGATGAAGGCGGTAACGATACGGTAGCAGAAAAGAAAACTTCAGCAACTGCTAAACCAGGTACACAAAAAACTACGGCAGTAAGAAATGCTCCACCCAAAAAAATAAACTCGCCAAGAAAGATGGCTTAAGAAGAAAAAGTTCATAGTTGATGGATGATAGTTAATAGTAACAAAAGGCGCATTGTTTTTTATTTGTCAAACTGAAAGTATTTGCATTAACTGTCATCCATCAACTATCATCTAAATTACAATTCCCAAAAAATTCATTGCCCATTGCAAATTGCACATTGACTATTGACTTATGTACACCGCAGATATAAAAAAATTACCCAGAAATTTTGTACCAGCCAATTTTGTTCTTACAGATTGGGAAGCCCTGGAACCTTACTTTAAAAATTTATCAGCAAGGGATATTGAAAGCAAATCAGCTTTGGAAAAATGGTTGCAGGATCAGAGCGAACTGGAAGCTGTTATAAATGAAGATGCCAGTTGGAGACAGATAAAAATGACTTCCGATACAGAGAATAAAGTGCTGGAAGATAATTATAATTATTTCTGTTTGCAGATACAACCCAATATTCAGCCTTATTCTGATGCACTGAATAAAAAGCTTGTAAACTCTGCTTTTTTAAATACACTGGATCAGGAAAAATACTTTACTTATTTGCGCAGTATCCGCAAAAGCATTGAACTGTTCAGAGAAGAAAATATTCCGCTGCAGGCAGAGATGTCGGTGCTGCAGCAGCAATTCGGACAAATAACCGGTGCCATGATGGTAACGGTTAACGGGGAAGAATACACGCTGCAACAGGCAGCCAGGTTTTTAGAAAATCCCGATCGCAGTTTAAGGGAAGAAGTTTATAAAAAAATACAGGATAGAAGGTTACAGGATAAACCAAACCTGGACGAACTGTATGATAAACTGATTGAGTTAAGGAACAAAGAAGCACAAAATGCAGGTTTTGAAAACTACCGTGATTATCGTTTTAAAGAACTGGGCCGCTTTGATTATACCAAAGAAGACTGCTACAAATTTCATGATGCCGTAAAGCAATATGTGTTGCCGTTGGTAAATGAAATTTATAAAAAGAAAAAAGATAAACTCGGCTTAGCAGATTTACGCCCCTGGGATATGGATGCAGAACCGGCAGGCGGAACACCCTTGCGTCCTTTTAAAACCAGCGAAGAATTATTGCAAAAATCTATTGACTGTTTTACCAGACTACAACCATTTTTTGGTGAGTGCCTGCAAAAAATGCAGCAGCTTCAACACCTCGATTTAGAAAGCCGCAAAGGCAAAGCGCCCGGCGGCTACAACTGCCCGCTGGCAGAAAGTGGTGCCCCCTTTATTTTTATGAATGCCGCCGGCCAAATGAATGATGTAACTACCATGGTACATGAAGGTGGCCACGCAGTTCATTCATTTCTGGCTCATCCTTTATCCCTGAGTGGTTTTAAAGAATACCCAATGGAAATTGCAGAAGTAGCCAGCATGGCTATGGAACTTTTCAGCATGGATTATTGGGAGTCATTTTTTGATAATGATACTGATCTGCAAAAAGCAAAAGAGCACCAGTTGGAAAGGGTGATCACCATTTTTCCCTGGATAGCCATCATAGATAAATTTCAGCACTGGGTGTATGAGCATCCGGTGCATACCCACCAGGAACGCACACAGGCCTGGGTTGCAACGCTAAAAGAATTTCAGGATGATGTGGTAGATTACAGCGGGTTGGATACTTACCGCAATAATGCCTGGCAACGACAGTTGCATTTATTTGAAGTGCCGTTTTATTATATTGAATATGGCATTGCACAATTGGGTGCTATCGGTATGTGGATGCAGTTTAAAAAAGATAAGCAGGCGGCTCTGGGTAATTACTGCAATGCGCTTGCATTAGGCGGCACTAAAACTTTGCCTGAACTGTACAAAACCGCCGGGATTGAATTTGATTTTTCTCCTGAAAAAATAAAAGTGCTGATGGATTTTGTAAAAGGTGAAATGGATAATCTTTGATAAGTCATACTCAAAAAACTTTTTCAGGTTGTGCCAGTACGCAGAAAAAAATTGTTGTAATACTGTTAACGGTGTTTGTACTCAAACCGGTTAACGTAATTTAGAGGTAATATAAACTGGTTAAAATATGACTTTTCTTCTTAATAAAAAATCGGTATTCCTAAGCTTTATTATTTGTTTGTGTGCAAAATCACATGCTCAGCAAATTGAAACTTCTCTAACTAACTACGCAACAAAATACAGTCCCGAAAGAGCTTATTTACACTACGACAAATCGAGCTATGCTGCTGGTGAAACTATATGGTTCAAGGCATATTTAATGACCGCAATTTTACCTGTAAATGAAACAAAAAATATTTATATAGATTTTATAGATGATAAAGGAACAGCTCTTTTACATGCTGTAAGCCCCGTTGTAGATGCTGTTACCAATGGCCAGTTTGATATACCCTCTGATTACAAAGGAAAAATTATTCATGTAAGGGCATATACCAGGTGGATGCTGAATTTTGATACTGCTTTTTTTTACAAAAAAGACATCCGCATTATTGCCAAAGAACTAAACAACTCTAAAGAAAAGACAGTCATTATTTCCACCCTCAATTTATTTGCCGAAGGGGGCGATGCCATTGCAGGTATAAAAAACAAAATTGCTTTTAAAGCAAATGACCAATGGGGGCGGCCTGTAAAAATAAAAGGCACCATCATAAATAATAAAGGCCAGGTAACAGATAGCCTGAAAACAATACATGACGGCATGGGTTATTTTTATCTTACGCCTGAGGCCGGGCTTACTTACAGCGCCAAATGGAAAGATGAGAATGGTGTAGAACATAATACTGCCTTACCGGATATTAAAGAACTGGGTGTTTCGCTGCAGGTAACCGTATCTGGTACCAACCGTTTTTTTCAGGTAAATTTTTCTCCTGAAATTGCCAAAATAATGGATACCATGCACCTTGTAGGAACCATTTACCAACACCCCGTTTTTAATATAGCAAAGCCTACTGCAGCACTAAGCATTAAAGGCACTATACCCACGCAGGATTTGCCAACCGGCATATTAACCATTACCTTATTTGATAATCATTGGAACGCCATTGCCGAGCGGATTACCTATATAAAAAATGACGATTATTCTTTTTCGCCACAAATGGAAGTGCAGCGTTGGGGGCTGAGTAAAAGAGCCAAAAATGAAATAAAAATATCGGTGCCTGATAATATTGCTTCTAATCTTTCTGTTTCTGTTACAGACCTTGCCATTGGTGGCGATAGCAGCAGCAATATTATTTCTCATCTTTTATTAAGCAGCGAATTGAAGGGGGATATCTACAACCCGGCTTATTATTTTTCGGATAATACAAATACTATTAATCAGCAACTTGATCTTGTAATGCTTACCCATGGCTGGCGCCGGTTTAACTGGGATGAAGTATTAAAAGGTAAATCTCCACGTTTTCTTTATGCAAAAGATACTGCTTATATGAGTTTATCCGGCTCAGTATTGGGTGTACCCGCAGTGCTTATAGGCAATGATGCCAGTATAGTATTAATGGTAAAACAAAAAGATAAAGAAGGCCAGGTAATACTTGCAAAAGTATTGCCCAACGGAACATTTAACGACCCAGCCACCATTCTTTTTGATACAGCGCAGGTATATTACCAGTTTCAGAAAGCGGCATTAAAAGATGCATCTGCCCAGTTTATGACAGACCGGCTTTCTATGTTTCCCATAAAAGGGCTAAGCAAAAGCATTGGGTTTTGGCCAGATACTACCGGCAATTACAGGCAATTATTTTTGGCCAATGCAGCAAATAATTTTGCTGATAAACAAAAAGTGCAAATGCTGGAAACCGTAATTTTAAAAAGTAAAGGAAAATCGCCGCTGAAATTAATGGATGAAAAATATTCATCCGGCTTATTCAGTGGCGGAGATGGCTATCAGTTTGACATGATAAATGATCCGTTTGCAGCCTCGGCTGCAAATGTGTTTAATTATTTACAGGGAAAGGTTGCCGGTCTGCAGATAAATACCAATGCAAACCCCCCTTCGTTGCAATGGCGTGGTGGTAGCCCACAAATTTATTTAGATGAAACCCCCGTTGATGCAGGGTTTATATCGGGTTTAAATGTGAGTAACATAGCTTACGTAAAAGTATTTCGTCCGCCATTTTTTGGTGCCGGCGGTTCTGGAGCAGGTGGCGCTATTGCCATTTATACAAGGCGGGGAGGAGATGTAAAACCAGAGCCGGGAAAAGGTTTAGCCAGTAATAAAGTATTTGGTTATACGCCTGTCCGTGAGTTTTACTCTCCCAATTACGGTAGCTTTAAACCAGAAAATGAACAACAGGATATTCGCACTACATTGTACTGGAACCCATCTGTAATAACTACGCCACAGCAGCCGCAGGTAGTGCTTTCTTTTTACAATAATGACGTAAGTAAAGCTTTTAAAGTAGTAATAGAAGGAATTACAAAAGATGGCAGGCTGGCGCATGTAGAGCAGGTGATGGAATAAAAATTGATACTACAAAACCGGCTCAACCACAATTTTACTTTTGCTTAAATGGGTAATCACTACATTCAATTTATCTCCCGGTTTTAATGAGGCTAACATTATGGAGTGGTCTTCATTTTTATCCAAAGAAATTTTTGCCTGTATTTTATCTGCTATCACATTAAGGTAAATACCGTGCGTTTTAACATCATATACTTCTGCGGCTACAATAGTTTTATTTTTAAAATATTTTACCGCAGTATTAAACTCCGGGATATACACGTTGTTAAAAAGAGAGGCAACTATCTTATCTTTTTTATCAATATTTTGTAAAGAGAATGTTACCTGTTCATTCAGTTCATCGTCGGTAGGAATAATTTGCCAGGGCGAAAAAGGAACAGGAAAAAAAAGGTAACTCTCTATTTCTTTCACAAAATATTTATCATCCACAATTTTTAAATAGCCAATAAACTTATTGTCTTCTTTAGATTTATTCAGCAATACATCTAATGCATTATTGTATTGAAACTGTACATTGGTTGCAATCATTTTATCACCACGTTCAGCAATTTTTATTTTAAAACTTACTACATCCCCCACCAGAAAATGGTGTGTTTTTTTGATTAATTTTTTTTCTTTTAAAGCCCGCTGCACTTTTTCATCAATACTGGCATTTACTGTTTTTTTCTTCCCGTTTTGTAAGTATTCCATAATGGCATACTTTTTTTCGTGGTTGATAAAAGTTACTTTGCCCTGTATAACTGAATCGCTCATAATAAAAATTTGAAAGTTATAATTTTAATGCCAGTGAAGGGTCCCAAAATTTTTCTTTAAAATCCACCACAGTTTCATCTTTCACGCTAATGCCGTCTTTTTTTAATAGTTCTTCCATTAAAGTTGCGGTAGCAAAATGATGCTTGCCGCTAAGCATCCCGTTCCTGTTCACTACCCGCTGCGCAGGCACTTTTGGTTTTGCATTTGTGGCAGCATTCATAGCCCACCCTACCATACGTGCTGATAATTTAGTACCCAAATAATTAGCAATAGCCCCATAAGATGTTACCCGGCCTTTGGGAATTTGCCGAACCACATCATATACATCCTCAAAAAAACTATACTCTTTTGCAGTAGCTTTTTTTGGAACTGTTGCCTCAACTTTCTGCTTATTTGATTTAATTAAATTTTTTGCCATGCGTTGATAAAGATAATAATTCGGTACGTTTTGGCTCCGGTACATTTTGATATTTGTATGGACAGTGTTTGCATCCGTTGCCGCAACAAAATCCTTTTTTTAAATGAAATTTTTCAGTTAGTACAATATATCCCTCCTTATTGTAATAAAAATCTTCTCCTTCCACAAGGTTTGCCATGAGCTGTTATTTATTTTCTGTTTGTTTCAGTTCTTCCTGTAATTGCTCATCTAATAATGGTAAGCTTGCTGCAGGCAAAGCAAATTGTAAATAATAAATGGTATTACTACGGGCAATATCAAGCCCTTCATAGTGTGTCCTTATTTTCAGTTCGGGCAATTTACTTTTTGTATAAACATCATCACAATCTGTAATAAGGTTTAGGTTATACCATCTAATTACTCTTTTGGTAAAATGATACAAATCCGGCGAATCTGTTTTTAAATGAATGTGGCCATTTTTTTTTAGTACCTGTTGGTACAATCTTAAAAACCTGGGATGTGTTAATCTTTTTTTTGCCTTGGAAGTTCTCAAATGCGGGTCCGGAAAAGTGATCCATATTTCATCAGCTTCCCATGATGTAAAATAATCAGGAAGCATTTCTATCTGTGTTCTTAAAAATGCCGCATTATCCAGTTTTGCATCCAGTGCTTTTTTTGCACCCAGGTACATGCGGTTGCCTTTTATATCTATGCCGATAAAATTTTGTTCCGGATGCATACAGGCCAGGTCCACAGTGTATTCGCCACGGCCACAGGCAAGTTCTAAAATAACAGGATTGTTATTTTTAAAATAAGAGCGCCATTGCCCCTGCATATTTTTCGGGTACTCCAGTACGTTATCAAATTCTTTTATTTGTGCAAATCGTAATAATTTCTTTTGTGCCATCTGTGGCAAAGATAATTAATGCACCTTTTATTTGTATGAGGATTAATAAAGCTGAAAGCTCACTGTAAAGTGATGCTTTAACAATGGTATGCCGTGTAAATGAACCCCGTTTTTACGGTGAGGCTGATGCCATAAAAAAATGCTTATTACCAAACAGGTGTAAACAAAATAATAAAAATGTATATTTATTTTTGATGAAAAAGGATACGCTGTTTTTATTTATTTGCCTGCTGCTTATTTCCGCTAAATCATTTGCCCAGGTAAATGTGTTTTCAGGAACATGGCAGATGAAATATTTGCCCGGCTCCGGTATGCCTCCAATACAAATGCAATTACAAATAGCCGCTCCTGAAAAAAACCTGCTTTACCCTGCTCAATTAACAATGCAATGCGATAGTTTCTCTGCCAGGTACCATTTACTCCTCGTAAAAAAAAGCAGCAGGGAATTGGCAATCAGCAGAAATAAATACCCCGTGAGTGAAATACCATTTAGTATTGGTGATGGCACTTTTTTTTTAAATGGCATTCTTGATTTAAGCAGGGATATTAAAGGATTACTCAACTTACACATCATCAGAATACAATCTAAACAAACACCTGCTTCAATGGCACCCAGCCATCCCGATACCACAAAAAACCCAATAGCGGTGCAGCTCAGGAGTTTTTTAAAAGATGCCGACATAAGATTAACGAAACTAAATGATAACCCATGGCAAGATGATAACAGGGTATTAAGCCCCGTTTTATCACCTGCATATTTTGGTCTGCAGGATACTATTTATGTTCCTGACCGTGATGGCATCCTCAATGTAAGCGGCAATAAAAAGAACGATATTGTTTCTGTATCATTAAATGGAAATACAATGATTGATCTTCTCACGCTAAATAAAAAGCCATATACAGAAGATATCCTTTTAGATACCGGGCTGAATATGCTGGTATTATTTGCAGATAATTTTGGCGATCAAATCCCCAATACGGGCAAGCTGAACCTTGCCTTATCTAATAAAAAAATTAATCTCGATTTTACAACCAAAGCAGATAGTGCAGCCTCTTTTATTGTAGCAAAAATTTATTGTGACCCCACTAAAGCAAAAGCTAATTACTTAAAGGAATATCCTGCAGGGGCAGCAGAAAAACTAAAACCCAATGATAAGCTGATTGGCAGTATTGCAGTCACTTCGCACCAGGTAACACTGGCCATTTGGGATGATGCGGTAGAAGATGGCGATAGTATTTCAATAACTATAAATGGCAAATGGATTGCTAGGGGTTTTCCGGTAAAAAAGAACCCCCAATTTATTACCGTAACCTTAAAACCGGGCCCAAATACCATCAACTTTATAGCAGATAATTTGGGTAGCATTCCGCCCAATACTTCTGCATTGGAAATTATTGATGGCAACAAAAGAAAATCATATAACCTGGAAGCCAACCTGGGAGAAAATAATTTGGTAAAAATATTTTATGATGTAAAGCCAAACTGATGAGTAAAGATTTGTCTGCCGGTTTTTTAAATAACTCATTTACTGCGTACCATTATTCCTATTTTTATTTAAGCGTAATGGCTTATTTCGTTGCTGTAGCTGTCCGCTTTCATCTTAGTCATTGTACATCTCTGGCTGACGGTTTATTTTTATGATTATTAACTAACACCTGTTAGTTTTTTTTGTATTTTTACTGTCTAAATATTTGCCATGCCACTACACGATTTAGAAAAAGCTTTTCAGGATAAAATAGATAAGGAAATAAAAATTGAGCCGAAAGACTGGATGCCCGATGCCTACCGCAAAACCAATGTGCGGCAGATAAGCCAACATGCACACAGCGAAATTGTAGGTATGCTGCCTGAAGGCAACTGGATAAGCCGTGCCCCAACTTTAAAAAGAAAAGCCATACTTATTGCCAAAGTACAGGACGAAGCCGGGCATGGTTTGTATTTATATGCTGCAGCAGAAACACTGGGCAGCAGCCGGGAGCAGATGATTGATGATCTGCACAGCGGTAAGGCAAAATATTCTTCCATCTTTAATTACCCCACACTTACCTGGGCCGATATGGGAGCAGTGGGTTGGTTGGTAGATGGCGCCGCAATCTTAAACCAGGTAATGCTTTGCCGCACTTCTTACGGGCCTTATGCAAGGGCCAATGTGCGTATTTGCAAAGAAGAAAGTTTTCACCAGCGACAGGGCTTTGAAACTTTATTGGTTTTATCAAAAGGAACAGATGAACAAAAAGCCATGTGCCAGGATGCTATCAACCGTTGGTGGTGGCCCAGCCTTATGATGTTTGGCCCAAAGGACAGCGAAAGCACCAACAATGACCAAAGCATGAAATGGAAAATAAAACGCAAAACAAATGATGAGCTTCGTCAGCAATTTGTAAATATGATTGCGGAACAAATAAAATTATTAGGCATGTTTTTGCCTGATGCCGAACTTAAATACAACGGCCAAACTGCACAATACGATTTTGGAGAAATAAACTGGGAAGAATTCTGGAACGTGGTAAAAGGCAACGGACCCTGCAACAAGCAAAGGTTGCAGGCAAGGCGTAGTGCCCATGAGGAAGGTGCCTGGGTAAGAGAAGCAGCAATGGCGTATGCAGAAAAAAAGAAAAAGCAAACTTCTAAAAGAGCTTTAGAGGTAGCTTAATTTTTTGAGGTCACAGATTGTGACCTTAAAAAAATGAATCTTATAATTTATCTGCCCTAAATAAGTCCTTATGCAATTAAGTTTAATACAAAACAAAATCTACGAAATACGGGGGCAAAAAGTAATGCTGGATTTTGATCTTGCCCAAATGTATGAAGTAGAAAATAAAAGATTAAAGGAAGCTGTTAAAAGAAATCTTAGCCGCTTCCCTTCTGATTTTATGTTTACTCTTACCCAGCAAGAGTTTCAGAGTTTGAGGTCGCAAATTGCGACCTCAAACAGGGGCGGCACACGATACCTGTCCTATGCATTTACTGAACAGGGTGTAGCAATGCTTTCCAGCGTGCTGAACAGTGAAAAAGCTATTGAAGTAAACATTGCTATTATCCGCACATTTGTTTTAATACGTCAGCAGTCAATGCATTTTACAGAATTGAGTAAAAAAATTAAGCAATTAGAAAAAAAATATAATGCCAATTTTAAAGAAGTATTTAAAGCATTGGATTTTTTAATTGCAGAGAAACAACAGCAACAGGATATTAAACACAGAAAACGAATTGGCTTTAAACCGGATGAATAATGATGTACTGCTGATAAGCTGCGGTACAACCCTGGAAGCGGTTGTAAGGATTTGCCTTTGCCGGCAGGCAGGCTTGCAACGGAAAGTCCGGACAACAGATGAATAAATATCCGCAGCCGAAAGCCCAAAATAAAAAATTATAAATCATGAATATTAACATCAGAAAATTTTATTACGGTGACATCCCTGAAGAAAATGCCGGCGGCAACAGCCATGAAAATAAAAATGCAACTAACGAAAAGGCGTGGCCGCTTTGGGAAGTTTTTATCCGCAGCAAACAAGGGCTCGATCATAAACATGCCGGCAGCCTTCATGCAGCCGATGCAGCCATGGCCATAGAAAATGCCCGGGACGTCTACACCCGTCGGCAGGAAGGTGTAAGCCTCTGGGTGGTAGAAAGTAAATATATTCATGCCAGCAACCCCGATGATGCAGAAAGTTTTTATGA
Source organism: Bacteroidota bacterium (assembly GCA_031367625.1). Taxonomy (GTDB): domain Bacteria; phylum Bacteroidota; class Bacteroidia; order Chitinophagales; family Chitinophagaceae; genus Ferruginibacter. The sequence goes on along the minus strand of JANLQE010000148.1, from coordinate 566 downwards.
ACCCGCTGCCGATAAAATTTATCGCTACCCAGGGTTTTATGATTTACCGGATGAGATCAAACACATGTAAAGCCTCCCCTGACCCTCCAAAGGAGGGGTTTAGGAAGTACATAATTATTTAAATAACTATTTATTTATGGAAGAATCTAACGCTATAATTTATAAACGAAGTACTGATGGTAAAGACGCTTCTTTGACACCTCCTTTAGAGGGAAGGGAGGCTTTTGTTTTACACCTTGCAGATACTACTTTAATTCTTGCACAAAGAAATGCAGAGTGGTGTGCCCACGGACCGATACTTGAACAGGACATTGCCATAACAAATATCAGCCTCGATTTACTCGGGCAGTCAAGAAATTTTTATCAACACGCTGCCCAATTGATTAACACCGCCAAGGCTCCCTCTCCTTTGGAGAGGGCGGGGCGTGAGGTTTCCAGGGGTGAGGCATCCGAAGATTCTCTTGCCTACCTTAGAACAGACAGAGAATTTAAAAATTTATTAATAACAGAATTACCAAACGGCGATTGGGGCCAAACCATTTTACGGCAATTTTTTTTCAGCGTTT
>JANLQE010000133.1:0-3904 GCA_031367625.1 Bacteroidota bacterium | reverse complement strand
CGACAGCAATACTATAAAAGAGATCACTTCTTCTGATGGGCATATTTACCAGGTACCCTGGAAGGTGAATCCGATAATGACGATCTACAATAAAAAACTTTTTGCAGAAAATAATATTCCTGATCTGCCAAAAACTTATAGCGCTTATACAAAAGCGGCGGATGTTTTTAAAAATAATAATAAGAATTCTTTAGTTCCAAAGCGATTTGGCTATACTGCAGTAAAAGCGATTTGGTATGAGCGACTGTTTAACTTTTATCCGCTGTACCTCGCTGCCTCGGATGGTGCGCCGCTGATAGTAAATAATAAAGCCGCCTTTAATAATAAATATGCGGTAGAAGTTTTTCGTTTTCTGCAAAATTTATATACCAATGATTATTTTTCCCGGGAAAATACAGCAGCTTCAAGCGATCCGTTTGTAATACAAACCATTGCTACCAAGTGGACTGGTTCATGGGAGATCGCTTACCTTAATAATATTCCCACAAGAGGTTTTGACTTTGATTATTTTTTGCCCATTGTACCTGATGACCATAGCGGCCCGGTTTATACCTATGCAGATCCAAAAAATATTGTACTGTTTAATACCTGTTCCAATCCACAGGCTGCATGGAATTTTATACAAACACTGGTCAATAAAAATGGCGATCTTCAATTGCTTGAAGTGACGGGTCAATTACCACGCAGAAAAAACCTGGATGCAGATAATTATTATGCAGATTATTTTAGCCGAAACCCAATGATGATAGCTTTTGCAAAGGAAATTCCGTTTGTAAAAGGGGTGGACAATTGTGAAGTGATTGTAGAAGTGCTGGATATTATTTCGCAGGAGTATGAAGCATCCGTTATCTACGGAAAAAAAACACCAGAAAAAGCGATTGCCGATGCAGAAACTGCGGTGAATGTACTACTGGGAAAGAATTAGCTTTTCAAAAGTTTACACCTTTTATAAAGTTTACACCTTTTCAAAAGGTGTAAACTTTATAAAAAAAAATTGTCTATAAAAGTATTTTGAAGAAGGAGTTAACGATAGGAATAGTTGGTGCCGGAAGCTTTGCCGCTTTTGCAGCCACTGCTTTTTTAAAATTAGCCGGAATAAAAATTATTGCGGTGGCTGATATAAATGAACAGGCCGGCATACAGCTTTCTAAACAGTTTAATGCAAACTTTTATCCGCTGTATCAGCAGCTTTTAGAAGATAAAAAAATTGACCTGGTATATATTTCAACGCCGCCATTCCTGCATTTTCAAATGTCTAAGCAGGCATTGCACGCAGGCAAGCATGTAATTTGCGAAAAGCCCGCAGCCTTAAAAACTAATGAAGCAGAAGAGTTACGGGCATTGGCGAAAGAACTGAAATTATTGTGGGTGGTTAATTTGATGCAGCGGTACAATCCATTGTACAGCGTAGTAAAAAATATTATAGAGGAAAAATTAATGGGAAATTTCCTTCACGGTTTTTTTGAAAATTATGCAAGTGATCAAAATTTAAATGAACAGCATTGGTTTTGGGATGAGGCAAAAAGTGGTGGAATTTTTATTGAGCATGGCGTACATTTTTTTGACATGTTTTCCGGCTGGCTGGGCAACGGAAAAGTTATCAGTGCTTTTGAATTGCATCGGCAAAATGTTACAACAACAATATACGACCGGGTGCAGGCAACGGTATTATATGAGAATGGTACGGTAAATTTTTATCATGGATTTGATCAGCCAAAAATTTTAGACCGGCAGGAATTGAGATTACAATTTGAAAAAGGTGATATTACTTTATACGAATGGATACCCGTGAAAATGAAATTGCACGGGTTGTTTAAAAAAGAAGATTTGAAAACCTTACAGGATATGATCGGGCAATGCTCAATAGTGGAACATGATACGGATGAAACACAGAAAAAGGGAACAGGGAAATTTGCTGAAATAATTTTTGATCATCAGGTAACGGTAGAAAGCGGAAACAGTACAGAGAAGCAGAACCGTTATCAGCAAATGCTTACAGCTATGCTGAATGATCAATGGAGCTGGATAAAAAATAAGAATCATGTAAGAATGATAAATGATAATAATGCAGTAGAATCATTAAGAATGGCAGAGCAGGCAAAACAGATTGCTCAAAGATTATAATTATTAAGGTATGAGTTTAGTTATGAAAATAGGGGGTAAAAAAACGAAACATTTCCAAAAGAAAAAATGGTTGCCTTACCTGCTGGTATCGCCCTATCTTATTTTTGTGATCGTATTTGTTGTGTTCCCGGTTTTGTTTTGCTTCTTTCTCACTTTTAATAAATGGAATATTATTTCTCCCATGAAATTTATCGGGGTTGATAATTATTCCCGCCTTTTGCATGACCGCCTTTTTTGGAAAGCCATTGGCAACACATTGAAATTTTTATTGTTGCATATTCCGCTGCAGTTGGTCGTCTCTTTATTCCTGGCTTATTTATTAAATCAAAAAATAAGAGCCGCTTCATTTTTCAGGGCTTCTTTTTTTATGCCGGTGATTGTTTCCGGCGTTGTGGTTACCATTTTATGGCAACAGTTATTGGGCTATGATGCCGGCCTGATAAATAAATTATTAATGAGCATAGGAATTACAAAGATTGGCTGGCTGGTAAACCCTGATGTGGCCATTTATTCTATAGCTGTAATGGCCACCTGGAAAAATGTAGGCCTGTATGTAATTCTCTTTCTCGTGGGGCTGCAAACCGTTCCCACACAGTATTACGAAGCTGCAAAAATGGAGGGCGCCACCCGCTGGCAACAGTTTTATCATATCACTTTGCCCATGATAAACCCAACCATTTTCATGGTAGTGATACTATCTACTATCGGTGGCTTTTCTCTTTTCATAGAACCTTATATAATGACCGGTGGCGGCCCTTTAAATACCACACTTTCTGCCGTGCTGTACATTTACAAACAGGCATTTCAGTATTACAATATGGGTTACTCCGCTACGCTGGGATTTTTTTATGCCGTAATGATAATGACCGTAGTGATACTGCAGAAAAAATTAATTGAAAAAGAAGTTTAGATAATTAGCCAATGTGCTAATATGCTAATGAGAGAATGTGATAATTGAAGAAATGTAATTATGGAAAATAAAGAAAGAATAATCGTTTTATCAGAAAGAGGCAACGTTTATAGGGAGAGTACTTCAAATCCAGTTCCCTCTCCTTTGGAGAGGGGTTGGGGTGAGGCTAAAAAAATATTGATGTATGCCGCACTGCTGGTTGCTGCGCTTACCTTTATTTATCCCTTTATCTGGATGATTGGCGCTTCGTTGGCACCCCTGCATGAGATCGGCACAATGACCCTATGGCCTGCACATCCGGGGCTGGAAAATTTTAGATTGATGGTTGCAAAAATTCCTATCGGCCGTTCATTGATCAACAGTTTGCTGGTAGCCATTTTTACCACCTCATTGGTAATGATAACTGGTTCAACTGTTGGTTATGCCCTGGCCAAGATGCAGTTTAAAGGGCGGCAGCTTATTTTTTATATTATTGTTTTTACCATGTCGCTGCCTTTTCAAATTACGCTTATCCCAAATTATATCACCATGGTGAACCTGCACCTGGTAGATACTTTTTTTGCATTGATCATTCCTTTTGCGGTAAGTGCATTTGCCATACTGATGTTTAGGCAGGCTTTCCAGGGTTTACCACAGGCATTGATAGACGCAGCAAGATTGGATGGCTGTTCGGAGATGGGAATTATATTCCGAATCCTTTGGCCCAATATTAAACCTACCCTCGTTACAGTAGCCATCTTATCATTTATTGGTTCGTGGAACGAAGTTTTGTGGCCCCTGATTGTAATAAGAAACGAGCAACTGATGACGATGCCGCAATTAGTTACCCTGTTTGCGGTAGGCGGAAGGGCAGATAGCCAGCTTGGCGTA
>JANLQE010000041.1:0-1857 GCA_031367625.1 Bacteroidota bacterium | reverse complement strand
GCAGTTTGGCTGATGATAAAATGGCGCCCACTTCATCATGCAATGTTTCAGCAATACGGTGGCGTTCTGATTCTTCACTTCGCACAGCGGCTTCAATAAGCATGTTTTGTTGTTCTTCCCGCAGCTTTTCCAAAGCCACACGGTGCTGGTTTTTTTTGCGCTGGCTGAATACAACAGCCAGCAGCACACTTATTACCATCAGCAGCATTACCGCAATGCCCAGGATTACAAGAAAGGTTAAATCAGTACCCATGCTTTTTACTGAAATTTATGGCTATACAAATGCAAAGAAGAATAAATACAATATTGTGTACATCCCAGATATTGACAGCAAAGACTATAAGATTTTGCTTTAAAAGGTAGGTATAAAAAAGAAAAATAAAAAAATTAACTGCCACATAAATGCTGAGACCGGTTACTACCCAAAAACCGGGTTGTTTTTTTAAAGAGGTGCCTTTGTCATCAATCGTCAGATAGATATAATACTGAAGACAATAAAACAAAAGAATAGCAGCCTCTGTGGCAAGCAGGCGGCTGCTTAACATGGCATAATTAAAAAAGTCTTCAAAAAAAACAAAGTTGATAATTAAAAGCAGTATAAACAGGAAGGGTAATACAGCTTTTACTCTGTGCATAAATCGCTGGTTAAGCAAAATAAAGAACCAGCTGAACAATAATAACCTTATTACAGAATGAATATTATAAAGAAAATTATTACTCTGCAAAAATTCAGGAAGTCCTGTCAGGCCAAGACGATTTCTATACCAGATTATGGTTGCCCCGATATTTAATAGGAGAGCAATCAATACATACAGCCTCACCGGCTTTAAATAAGCAGGCGGATTTTTCCGGTTCAGAATAAAAGCCAGAGGTATCAGCAAAGCCCATACCTCTGACCAGTCTAATATCTGCTGTAGCATATAATACTATTTTAGTTACGCAGGAATAAACGCCGGAGGTATTGCTGGTGGAGATGGTTTTAGATCTGACTCCACTAATGGCATAATTGCTTTTGTGGCATCTATTGCTTTTATTATATAAGCCACATATTCACCATCTCCATTAGTATTGATAAATTTATAAGGAGTAAAATTTAACTGGGCTATGGGGTTTTTTATATCATAATCAATAAATGGTTTTATTTCATTTCGGGAAAAAATTAAATTGCCAAATAATAATTTTTTTTCTACATCATGATCTTTGCCTGAATTTTGCACAAGTGTAATTTTTTGTTTTCCAGCAGTTACATTCCCTGTTTTATCTACCGGGTAAGCTACCAACGCATATTTATCATTCCATTTAGTTGGTTCAGCTATCTCAAATTGAAAGATTAAAGCATTAAACATTTCTTCTGATAATGCGTACAAATTTTTTACAATACTAAAATCTAAAGTCATTTCATGAAATTTTACCTGTGCCATAATTTTAAGTTTAAGGTGGTTTAGAAAATGTTTTTTAGGGTTCTCATCAGGCAGGAATAAAATCTTTAACTAAAATAAACCGCACCATTCAACTTTCAAAGGCCTTAAAGAAACATTGCGTAGATACTCTCACATAATGCGTAGTTGTACGCACCAGCTATTTTATAGGTTGGAAGTCAGTTGATTCTCACATTTATTCACCTGTTTTTGGGTTACTCACCATCGGTAATGCCCGGCTCTTTTCTGCTACGATAAAGTGCCAGAGCCAGCAGGATACAAAGCAATACAAACGTAATGGTATAAACTCTCATAGTTATATGAGCGAAAGCCCGGTCACTTTGATGCAATGCATAAAAGAATAAAAAAATATAAAAAGTGATAGCCTCGTAAAAACAGATTCCTGCACAAACAAGAAAGGAGGGATGTTTGAGCCAGT
>JANLQE010000001.1:0-3430 GCA_031367625.1 Bacteroidota bacterium | reverse complement strand
GCCTTGAATACAAGGTAAAAGATATGAGCCTTGCCGCATGGGGCCGTAAAGAAATTATGCTTGCCGAAGCAGAAATGCCCGGCCTTATGAGCTTGCGTGCCGAGTATGGCGCCAGCCAGCCTTTGAAAGGCTCACGCATTGCAGGTTGCCTGCACATGACCATTCAAACTGCTGTACTTATAGAAACACTTACTGCGCTTGGTGCCGAAGTGAAATGGAGCAGTTGTAATATTTTCTCAACCCAAGACCAGGCTGCTGCAGCTATTGCTGCTACAGGTTTGGGCGTATATGCCTGGAAGGGACAAACGCAGGAAGAATCTGACTGGTGTATTGAGCAGACTTTGTTCTTTGGCAGCGCAGACAAACCTTTAAATATGATCCTTGATGATGGGGGAGATTTGACCAATATGGTTTTTGATAAATACCCAGAGTTGATCGCCGGCATTAAAGGCCTTAGCGAAGAAACCACTACCGGTGTTCACCGCCTGTACGAAAGAATGGCTGCAGGCACTTTGCCTATCCCCGCTATTAATGTAAACGACAGCGTTACCAAATCTAAATTCGATAACAAATACGGTTGTAAAGAATCTTTAGTGGATAGTATCCGCAGGGCTACTGATGTTATGATGGCTGGTAAAGTAGCTGTTGTTGGTGGCTATGGTGATGTAGGAAAAGGAAGCGCAGAAAGTTTACGTGGTGCAGGCGCAAGAGTTATTGTTACCGAAATAGATCCTATCTGTGCTTTACAGGCTGCTATGGATGGTTTTGAAGTAAAGAAAATGATTGATGCGGTAAAAGAAGCAGACATCATCGTTACTGCAAGCGGTTGCCGTGACCTGATTACTGCCGAGCATTTTAAAAATATGAAAGATAAAGCCATCGTTTGTAACATTGGCCACTTTGATATTGAAATAGACATGGCCTGGCTGAACGAAAATTATGGTGCTACAAAAAATACCATAAAGCCACAGGTTGATCTTTATACCATCAATGGTAAAGACCTTATCGTATTGGCAGAAGGCCGTTTGGTAAACCTGGGTTGTGCTACAGGCCATCCAAGTTTTGTAATGAGTAATTCATTTACCAACCAAACCCTTGCCCAGCTTGAGCTGTGGACAAACACTGCAGCTTACGAAAACAAAGTATATGTGTTGCCAAAACAATTAGATGAAAAAGTAGCCCGCCTGCACCTTGCAAAAATCGGTGTAGTGCTGGAAGAATTAACTACCGCACAATCTTCTTATTTAGGAATTGCAAAGGAAGGCCCATACAAAGCAGAAATGTACAGATATTAATAAATGGATAATTAATAAAAGCATAATTGATGATGGCCCGCTCTTAAAGGAGTGGGCTTTTTTTTTGCCACGAATGCACGAATAAAAAATAAAAAAACCGGCCTGCTATTTTCTTTATTCGTGCATTCGTAGCAATATTTTTTGTTGACCAGAAAAGAAGCGGTAATGCTCTACATAGTTGTGTCACCCGATAGCTATCGGGTATCTTGTACGGCAAACCGCTGTTGGGCTTTTATCAAAGCGCAAAAAAAACCTTCGCATATTCTGCCATACAGGAATGCTCTACGGAATAGGTAATTTGAGAGTTGTGTATATTTGAGAGTAAGCTTCAATACCTAAATGGACACGAACCTACTAATTGACAACAGAAATAAAGACCTGTGGACTGAAATAAATAAGATTCACGAAATAGATATTCAGTTAGTGGATGGAACTATTTATTCAGTTTATACTAAAAGTGGAAAATCAACTATCTATGTTCCAAAGAATAAAATTGAACCAGCATCATTTACACACGAACTTTTACATATTTATTTGAGTACAAAAAAGGTTTTTATTGGCGGTAGCTTAAAACTCTCAATAAAGGGAAATCCAAATCTTTCAAGAATATTTTCGGATAATCTGTTGGAACATATTGGCAATTGCATTGAACATATCAAAATGCTATCAATCTTTTTAAGTTTGGGCTTTGAAAGGAAATATTTTTTATCAGATTATTCCACAAATAAGTTTACCGCACAAGAATTAGAAGCAATCAAAAATCATTTTTCTGAATACGGTTTATATCACTCATCCACAATAGATTTATTTATAGGAAAATATTTTGCCGCTAAATCTTGCCCCGATAATTCGAAGGATTATACAAATCAGTTAAAAGAGCTTCAATCAATAAACAATGAATTATATCTAATCTTGGATAAATTTTTAATAGCTTGGAACAACTTTGACTATAATAATGACGGAGATTATCACTCATTCGTTTTTGACCTCGTAAATGAATTAGACAATTGGACAATTGGTAAGTTAATAATATGAGAGACTACTACTATATTTTAGGTGTTAAAGAGAATTCCAGTTTGCAAGAAATCAAAACTGCATATAGGAAATTAGCTTTAAAATTTCATCCAGATAAAAATGAAGGCGAAAAGTATTTTGAAGAATGTTTAAAGCGATACTTGAAGGATATGAGATTTTAAGCGATACAGAAAAAAGAAAATCTTATGAGATTGAATTAAAAGAGTTTAAATCTTCAAAAACTAATAGAGATAGTTTAAGAAATTCAGAAGAAAAATTTAAAAAGAAATATGAGGAACAAAAAAGAAAAAGCGAAGAAGAATTTCAAAAGAAAGAAAATGATATCCGAGCATATTATGAAACAAAAATAAAAAATATTAATGAACAAAATGAAAAACGAATAAAGGAAGAAGCTGAAAGAACAAATAAATCAAAAATAACAAGTTCTAATGAGCAGCAAGATGCGAATACCTCTGCCTCTAAAATTCAAATTGGCTTTACTAAAGAACAGGTATTAATGACTTTGGGAAAACCAACAAGAATAACGAATGCAGTTTTTCCCAATTTTGTAGGAGATGGTAGTGTTTTGCATTATGAAGCATGGACTTGGTTGGACGGTAAATCATTAACTCTTTGTGATGATAAAGTAATCACTATTTATTTCTAATTAATTCATCAAATGGTGCAACGTAACGGACAAAAAAGTACTGCAGCTTACATTGGTATTGCCAATAGTGGGGCGTGACATTGGAACAATCAGCAGCCGTAATTCTGTTGCATTAAAAACTTGAAACCGCCCTCAGCCGGTGTAAAATTCATTGCTTCAAAAAGGGTAGTAATAATATTTTTATTTTTGGAGTAATTCTAAATTCATAAACCTGACAGTATTAGAAGTACAAACCGCTCACAGAGTTTTAACCGAAAACAGCAAAAGTATTGGCAAAAGCCTTCGCCCTGATAAGCTCAGTCTTCCTGTTGTCGCAGGAGTTTACGATGTTAATTATACAATTCACACACTATAAACACCTTCTTTTTTGTATCTTCGAAATGTGGCAAAACAAACCAAATATCATATAGGAATTGAGATTGACAAGCTAACAAACAGCATTGTCAATACTATT
>JANLQE010000386.1:0-3969 GCA_031367625.1 Bacteroidota bacterium | reverse complement strand
CAAATTTTTCACTCAAAGAACGCAAAGGAAAATAAGAAAGCAAAGCAATTTTTATGAAACTACTTTTTTTCTTTGTGCCCTTGTTATCGCTGTCTCTTTGTGTGAAATGTTTTCACGCAAAGAACGCAAAGGAAAATAAGAACGCAAAGCAATTTTTATGAAATAATCTTTTTTCTTTGTACCCTTTGCTATCGCTGCCTCTTTGTGTCAAAATATTTATTTTTTTACCCATTGCTGAAAACTGAAAGCATAAGCATGTTTTTCATCTGCCTCAAAATCTATGTTTTCTTTTAAGTTCCATTTGGTTTCATCAATCGCCGGAAAAAAAGTATCGCCAGCCAGTGTAGCATGTACACGGGTCATATAAATTTTATCTGCAATCTCCATGCTTTGTTTATAAATTTCTCCGCCGCCGATGATAAAAATTTCTTTGCAGTTGGTGGCTGCTGCCTGCTGCAATGCATCCGCTAAATTTTTTGCAGAGAGTACATTTTCTCTTTGCCAATCGGGCTGTGTGGTGATCACAATATTTACCCGACCCGGTAATGGTTTATCTACCGCTTCATAAGTTTTGCGGCCCATAATTACTACCATGCCCCAGGTAGTGTTTTTAAAAAACCGTAAATCTTTAGGTAAATGCCAAAGCAGTTTATTGTCTTTACCAATAGCATTATTTTCGGCTGCTGCAACGAGTAGTGAAATCATGAATGCAAATTAAGAAATAAGGAAGGGAAATAAGAAAGTAGAATATAAACAATACAGTTGCTCCTATGAAGCAACTGTATTTTCACTTTCACTTTTTAAAATTAATTTTTCAAAATAGTAAACTCTACCCGCCGGTTTAATTGCCTGCCTTCGTCTGTATCATTGGTGGCTACCGGTTTTGTTTCTCCATAGCCCTGCGATCTTATCCTGCTCACCGCAATGCCTTTGGATAAAATATATTCCATCACCGACCGGGCCCGGTTATCACTCAGCGTAAAATTATATTCATCACTGCCACGGCTATCGGTGTGTGCACTCATTTCAATTTCTATGTTGGGATAATCATTTAAGAACTTCACTACCCTGTCCAGTTCTACAAAAGATTCGGGCCGCAGATTATATTTATCAAAATCAAAAAACACATTGTTTAACCGGAACACCTGCCCTATTTCTATCGGCACCAGGTAAAGATCTTTATGAATTTCTTTATACCCGGCTTTTACCAGAGAATCTAAATTTAAGTTTTCTGAGACGGCAAAAAATTTATCTGCCGAAGCCCTGATGCTGTAATTTTTACTATAAGGCAATACTATTTTAAAAGACCCATCTACCGGGTTAGAAACTCCCTTGCCCACTTCCGTTCCTTCCGGCAGGGTTTCATAAATCAGGGAGGCATTCAGCGGAGCTTTGGTTTTGGCATTATATACATTGCCGCTAACCAATACCACCGGGTCGGGCTTTTCTTTTTCCAGCAGTTTTACCCGTACAATATCGCTGGCGCCATAAGCCCCATCGCTGCTGGTGAGGTACGCATATTCGCCGCCGGCATCAAGGGTAAAAAATGCTTCGGAACCTGGCGTATTTATTGGGCTGCCGAGGTTTACCGGATCGCTCCATTTTTGCCAGCTTTTATCTAAGCGTTTAGCCATCCAGATATCCTGTTCTCCAAGTCCGCCGGGCCTGTCGCTGCTGAAATACAGGGTAACGCCATCAGCTGCAATAAAGGGACTCATCTCGTTATAATCCGGAAGGTTAATTTTTTTACCAAGGCTTTTTGGCGCCGTCCATATATCACCACCCTCTAAAAAAGAAACATAAATATCATTATTAAAATTGCCTTTTTTATCGGTCATATAAAACAACAATGTTTTTCCGTCCTGCCCCATAGATGCGCCTAACTGTGCGGTGTTGGCAAACTTTTCAAAGTTGCGGATACGCAGCATCTGTGCAGGCGTCCAGCTATTATCATTTGCCCGGTGAATCATGCTCAGTCCCGTACCCAGGTATTGCCCTTCGGTAAATGCACCTTTTAATAAAATAGTATTCAAATCGGGGGAGATCCAATACACCGCATTGTAATGCGAGGCATTTACAGAACTATTCAGGTGTTTTGCTTTGGCCCAGTTGCCGGCAGTATCCCTAGTAGAATACCAGATATCCTGCGAATTGGGAACAGTGGCGGCCTGCACATTTGCCGGATCACCCTGACGGATAAAAAACAGCAGGTCGCCATCGGCAGAAATAGTAGGGCGCATTTCGGCATACCTGGTATTTATCAGCGGCCCCAGGTTTTCTATCTTAACGATGGTGGAAGTTTTAATAATATTTTCTTTTTGCGCTATCAGTTTTACAGTGGTATCTGCCGCTGGCTGGGCATAACTAACGTAAAAGGATATGAGCAGTAATAAGAGAATGTACAATTTTTTCATACAACAGTTTTGGATGCTGTTACAACGAAAAAAGTGGAGAAATAATGTGTGGTGGAAAAGAAAATTAAATATAATACAGGTTAATACTTTAGCTTTTAGCCTTTGCAACTATTAATTGAGCATATAATATGGTACAGATGCAAAAAGAACTGGTTTGTATTGTATATATTTTCAGAAATGTTTTCTCTTGCAATGGCTGCATGGATTTTAATATTCGAAGAATATTTTGGAGGTACTGGCTTTCAAAAAATTATTCTTCCGTTTATTTATTGGTAACCCATTGCCTGTAAGTTAAACAATTCCGAATACCGCCCATTCTTTTTCAGCAATTCTTCGTGGCTGCCTTCTTCCAACAGCTCCCCTTTTTCCAATACCAATATTCTATCAGCCATACGCACGGTAGAAAAACGATGGGAAATAAGTACGGCTGTTTTCCCTTTTGTCAATTCGGAGAACCGTTGAAATACTTCGTATTCTGCTCTTGCATCCAATGCTGATGTTGGCTCATCTAAAATTAAAAGCTGTGCATCTTTCATGTAAGCTCTGGCCAAAGCAATCTTTTGCCATTCGCCTCCGGAGAGTTCAACCCCCTGGTTAAAACGTTTGCCCAGTGCCTGGTCATATTTACCCGGTAATTTTTCTATTAAAAGGTCTGCAAGGCTTTGCCTGGCTGCATGTACAATTAATTCCCTATTTTCTTTTTCATCAATATTTCCTATAGCAATATTTTGAGAAACAGTCATTTGGTAGCGGATATAATCCTGGAAAATAACGCCTACCTGTTTACGCAGTTCTGCCAGATCATATTCCCGCAGATCATGTCCGTCTAAAAAAATTGTGCCTTCTGTAGGATCATAAAGCCGGGCCAATAATTTTACCAGCGTAGTTTTTCCGGCTCCGTTTTCTCCTACCAGTGCCAGTTTTTCTCCGGCCTTTAGCGTAAAGTTTAAATGACGGTTTGCCCAACGCTCTGAATTGATATACCGGAACCCCACATCTTTAAATGTAAAGCCTTGTTTAATAGGATTTGGAAATGGTAGCCCCCTGACTGATAATTTTATTTTTGGCTGGATGTTAAAAAAATCAAAGAAATCTTTTAAATAAATAGCGCCCTGAGATACAGCCGTAAAGCGGGAAAGTATCCCTTCCAGTAAACTTCTTAACTGCCTGAACGAACCAGCGAGGAATGTTAAACTGCCGATAGAAAGATTTCCTGAAATGGTTTTTGTAATGATAAATATATACGCCCCGTAATATCCTAAACTACCAAGGATAGCGAATACAGTACCCCAAAAAGACCGCCTGATTATAAGAGGTTTATTAGCATTGAAAAATTTATTGGAAAGATGTTGAAAACGATCAATCAAAAAAGAAGATAAATTAAAAATTTTTACTTCCTTGGCGGTTTCATCACTGGCACCAATGAAACGGATATAATCCAACTCTCTGCGCTCGGGCGTCTGGCTGCGGGAGAGGGAATAATCTTTATCATTAAAATAAGATTCTGCAATAAACGCCGGGATTACTGCTATCAGCAAAAGCAACAGCAGCCAGG
>JANLQE010000354.1:0-14065 GCA_031367625.1 Bacteroidota bacterium | reverse complement strand
ATCTATTCCAAACTGTTTAAAATTAAAATGCAGCAACTGGTTTTTCACCCGCCACGTATCATAGCTAACGGGTACGTGCAGTTGCGAAATTTCAAGGGAATCTATTAATTCCAATTGAGAAGATTTGGTAAGCAGGAGTTTAAAACTGTGAATGCGCCACTCCCCTTCTTCAATATTAATGATACCGGAAAACAAAGGCTCGTAGCTGCGCCGGGGTGTAACTTTTATGGTATTAATTTCTTTTCCATCTTCCCAAAAAGAACCCATGTATTTAAATTTATAAAAACCTATTGCCCCATCTGCAATGGGCGAAATAAATCCACGGGGGTTGATACGTTCTGTAAAAACAGTAACATTATTTGTGTATAAACTTATAAACGCAGGAAACGTAAAACCAAAGCCACCACTACCGCTTACCCTGCTGCTGAGTACTTCCATTTTAAACTTATCCGGTTGTTGAAGACTAATTTTAGAAACAGATTCGGATAAATAAATAATGCCCTTACCGGTTGAATCCAGCCCCATATCTTTTCGGTCTGCATCAGGAATTTTTTTGCCAAATATTTTTTTTGGGAGATTGCGCAGCTTTATTAAATCTTTACCATAAAGACCGCAAGTGAAACTGTTTACCTGCTTTTGATAATAGCCCCGTTTTTTTACCGCATTGCGGATGATCTGGTAAGCAGGATCTTCGCCACCTGTTTTAATGATCACTTCTTTCATGGTAAGCTTTTGCTCAGATAAAATAAATGTAAGTTCCATATCTGTGCTGATGGTTACTTTCTTTTCTGATGCTGTGTAACCGATGCGCTGGCATATAATTGTATAAGAACCCGGAGATAATGTGAAAGAAAATTTTGCTTTATCATTGGCACTGGCTCCAATGGAGCTACCCTTTACCGTTATGGAAGAGAAAGGGAGCAAATCGCCCCTATCGCTGAAAACCGTTCCATAAATTTTTTGTGCAAAAAGGTATTGACTTAAAAGTAAACAACATGCCGATAAAAATATTCTCATAACCTGGTTTTCGTAGCAACGAAATTATAAGTATAACTGTTACAAAAAAACTAAAGTGGCTTGAAGTTGATTGCGGGCTGTTGCTAAGGCAAACCAATAACTTATAAAATTGCCTTTATAAATGCTGACATGAAAATATACTGCTGATGGAAAAACAAAAGATGAGCTACCCGTTTTTTTTATTTTGATACAACTTTTCGCTCACGGATAAATGATGCAGTCATTGCGCCAAAACCTGCTACTAATCCTCCAATTAAAGCTGTTAGTATCATTAATAAATATGGGTTATCCATTTTTAAAATGAGTAAGGAAACTTTATGGGCAAGTATATGATTATTGTTATTGCTTATCCAGAAACTAAGCGCAAACCACAAAATAAAAACGGATAGAAACCCGCACACGAAAGCTTTTCCGGCATTTTGAGGAATTAGGGCCACTACTATAAACCCAACAACCGCCACCATCCACCAGGGCAGATAAAGGCATGTTGCAAAGCTTAACAAAGCAATCAGTATAAGAGATATGAAAAATTTCATAATTTAAGAAGTTTAAGAGGTTTAATAAGTTTAGAAGTTTAGAAGTTTAGGGGTTTAGAAGTTCAGAAGTTTAGGTGATTTAAAATTTGCTAAGATTTACTATTGCTAATTGCCTATTGCCCATTCCCTAATTACTAAAATTCATTTTCCATTTTACCTTTGTGTCGTTTTGTTCTTCGTTAGTCATCATCCACAAAGGATAATATTTTCCGGCCACCCATTCATCAATAAAGTTATCGTAATATTTACTGCCGGGGTTGCCACTCTGCCCGCCGGGATAAACGCCGTAAGCTTCTGTTTTTGCTGTAAGGCTTACCACCATTCGCCAGCTTGGGCCATGAGTAGTTTTGGTGGCATTTATTGCATGAGCGCCGCCACCAGCCAGTAAATTTAACCTGCTGAAGGGCGCCAGTTTGGCTAAATGATTTACGCCGGTTGCCTTATATTTTTCCCAGTTAAGTTTACCCTCTGCCTGTATTTTTATTAAATCTACTACGGCATTTTTAAATGCTGTTGTTACATCATCTGCCAATGTTTCTTTTTGAGGTGTATTAATATTATCTAAAAATTTATAGGCAGAATCTTTTAATATCCCTTCAACAATAGAGCTTTCAAAAGGATACATAATAACTTTTGGCGCTTTGGCATATTCATCATTAAAAACAGCAACTACAAATTTGTCCCACAAAATTTCAAATACGGTTGGCCCGTTTGCTCCAACTTCATCTCTTAAATTCCAGCTCTTTAAAATATCAAAATATTTTTTTTCTTCTTCGTTCAATTCCTTTTGTTTTATATTTTTTAAAAACAGCGGCACAGCGGTTTCGGCAAATACATCATAATTATCTGTCTGCAGATCCATCATATCCTGCGGAGTAATATTATTCATTGCAGATAACCTTCTATTAATGCCGATACCACGGTAAGGGGGATACGCTCTTCCAATATAATACGGATAAGTTTCATCAACCGGTTTTTGATTGGCGCTGCTTACAAAACCTCTTTGGGGATTATATTGAAAAGGCACTTCATCCTGTGGTATCATGCCCTGCCATAAATAACTGCTGTCAAAGCCGGGCATTACAAAATCGCCCTGCCCTTTCCATTTTGCCGGCCAGTCTCCCTGTGTGCGTATGGCTATATCCCCGCTCTTGCATGCAAAAACACAATTTTGCCCCGGTGTATGCAAATTGACAACAGCCGCTGAATAATCTGAATAATTTTTTGCTTTATCCAGCATGGTAAAAATCTTTAACTCGTTGCTGGGGTCGTGTGCCGTCCAATGAACCGCATAATATTTATTGTTGGTATTTTTGCCGCCGCTAAAAGATTTATCAAACATTACAGGACACAAATTTTTTCCTAACTGCACATAAGCAACTGAATCAATAAAATCAGGTTTATCTTTTATTTTAATGGTATCAACCCTGAATGTTGTGGAATGATAAACCCCGTTAAATAAATATTCTTTTCTGGTATCGTCTTTAAATTTTATTTCATAATAATCTCTTACATCTCTGCCGCCATTGGTAAACCCAAATGCACAACTATCATTAAACCCAATTACAACACTTGGTGCACCGGGGAAGCTGGCACCATAAGCATTAAAAGTTGGTGTTGATAACTGCATCTCAAACCAAAGCGATGGAAGGTTTAAACCCAGGTGGGGATCGTTACATAAAATGGGTGCACCGCTTTTTGTTTTTTTACCACTCACTGCCCAGTTATTGCTGCCATTTTCTCTGTCTGGTTTTTCTGCTTCAGTAACGGCTACATCTTTTGTATTAAAATAAAGAGAATCTGCATTGGCCGGCGCTACCGGAAATATTTTTTGTTTTGCAAACACGGTTCCTTTGGGAATAATGGGGTCTGATGAATCCTGTATAGCAGGAAATAATTTTGCAAAATCATCTGCAGAAAAAAAACTTTTAGCATTTGTCATTTCAAAATCATCCTCATGCGCTGCCAGATCATAACTCATATATTTTAAAAACAATGAAGTTTTTAAATTGGTCCACAGCTCGGGTTTGTAGCCGATCAATTTATATTCTACCGGCAGCGTGCTTTCCGTTAATGAAATGATGTAGGCATTTACACCCGCCGTATAAGCGTCGCATTCTGCTTTTATGATGGGGTCTTTGTTCATTTCTTTTTCCGCAATTTCTGCAGCATATACCATTCCCAGCCTCCGGAATTCCCTGTCATGTTCCAGGCCTTTTTCCCCAAGTATTTCACTTGCTCTTCCGCCGGCTGCAAAGGTCTGCAGTTCCATTTGCCATAAACGGAATTTTGCATGAATGTATCCCTGTACAAAATATACATCATTCTCCTGCTCGGCAAAAATGTGCGGCACCAGCCTTTCATCAAAATAAACCGTAGCCTTACCTTTAAGCTGTGGAAATTTTAAATTATCAGAAAAATCCTGGTTATCCGGTTCTGCATTTTGCCAAAGACCCTGCTGGGGCGCAAGTAGTTTTCCTAAGGGCGCAGGCAATACTATTTTAGTATTAAAGAGTAAAATAAACACGGCAGTAATTACCGCCGATATTAAAAAAGGCACAATTCTCATAAACAAATTTTAGTGCTGTAATTTACTGTTTTTATAAAATGCTGCGTATTTATTTTTTTTGTTTTTAATTACATTTATTTTCTACCGCAAAGAATAAGAGAAGCTGAGTTTACGCTGAGTCTCTACGGCAACTCCATTTACAAATTTCTTAACGCCCGCCTGACGGTACGGGCAGGGTTGAGGCTTGGGGTAATATATGTCGCCAATTTATAAGATACACTTGATATACTGCACCCATTTTTTCTGCTGCAGAACTTTTAATTTTGCAGCATGGAGCAAACATTGAGCGAACATACCCGTAATATTTTAGGGTTGCAATTACCAACCGATCCCCGCTGGGTAAACCTGGCAGAAATACAGTTGGCAGAAATACTGACCGACCATGCCTGGTGCGAACAGAAAGCAGCCCTCACCTGCATTTCATTAATACAGAAAAATTTTGATAAAGTATTACTGGTAGAAGAACTGAGCCCCATCGTTACCGAAGAATGGGGGCATTTTAGAATGGTAATTGCCGAATTAAAAAAGAGGGAATTAAAATTGGGTATGCCACGCAAAGATATTTATGTAAACAAACTGATTGGTTTTCAAAAAAAAGATGGCAGCCCCGATCAAAGGTTTTTAGACAATATGCTCATCATGGCATTGATAGAAGCAAGGAGTTGTGAACGTTTTAAAAGACTGAGCGAAGGACTGGAAGATGAGTATATGCGTAATTTTTACCGAAAATTTATGGAAAGCGAAGCCGGGCATTACACCCTCTTCATCACCCTTGCAGAACATTATATTGATAAAAAAATTGTACGCCAGCGCTGGGCCGCCTGGCTTGAATATGAAAAGACATTAATGCAAAGTGAAGAAGTGAGAGGCGACAGGATACATTAAGAAATTTTTGATTGCTGATATTTGATTTTAGATTTTTTCAGGATCAAAATACTTTACTTCTTCCTGAAAATTTATATAAGGATATTTTTGTTTGAGCATGTTTATTTTCTCTAAATTAGTTTGTTTAAATTTTTTATGTGCTTCCGAACCAGGGTTAAAAGCTTTATGGCTTTTTGCCGCATTTATTTCATTAATAATTTTCATTAGCTGCTGCGTTTCCTCATTAATACATGCCGCAACAAATTTTTCCCACACATAATTTGTAGCAGCATAATTTGGATGTACCATATCTTCTGCATAAAAACGGTAATCCCTTAAATCGTCAATTACTAATTCATACGCTGGAAAATAAAAAATATTTTCATGTGCTGTTATTGCATCATGCACCGCATTTATTAAGGCAGCTTTGCTCCGGTTATTTTCTACAAAGCCTTCTCTTAAATGCCTTACCGGGCTGATGGTAAAAATAATCTGTAATAAAGGATTGAATACTTTTAAATCTTCAATCATTTTACTCAGGATGTTTTGCAACTCAACAGTTTTCAACAATCTTCTTTTAAACCAATCCGCCGGTGCTTTATGATTATTTGCTGCAACCGAACCTTCAACAGCATTGCTGGCGCTGGCTGTAAATTCATATACCCAGGCAGAGCCAAATGTGATTATTAAAAAATCAGCATGTTGCAAATAATGATGCGCAGCAATAGTGCTTTCATTTATTTTATTAACTGCTTCCTGCGCTGTTATTGCAGAAAACCTGCTATGGTGTTGCCAACTATGATAGCTTTCATTCAAATGAAAAAGAGCATCTTCATTGATTATTTTTTTATGGATATAATTATTCACTGCTTGTGCCACACTTACCGGATTAAATAAAATACCATTCGGATTTTGCAACACAGAAAATTTATGAGCCATTAATTTCTCCCCGATATTTTCGGTAAAGCAACTGCCTGCCAGCATCAGCTTTTGATAATGTGCAATTTTTTTTAAGAAAGGCTTTGGCGTAAATTCTAAATGAAAATCCATATACACGAATTAAAACAATTCCACTAATTCCACGAATTAAAAAACAACTAAATATAATTTGTGTAATCAGTGTTTAAAATTAGTGGTATAAAATTAAATAAATATTTCTGTTGCCATCCTGCTGCAATGCTGCAAAGCTTCCATATCCAGGTTATGCAGTAAATCCTTTTCGCTAAAATACTTTATCATCAGTTCTGTATCCATATTTCCAACCAGCTCATCAGCAGCCATAGGGCATCCGCCGATACCTTTTAAAGCACCGTCAAAGCGTTTGCATCCGGCTTCCAAAGCCGCTTCTATCTTGGCCTGGCGGTTATTGGCTGTAGAGTGCAGGTGTACTCCAATCTCTATACCAGGCAATAAATCAACCAAATATTTTGTTACATTTTTTACCTGTTCTGCAGTAGCTAATCCTACAGTATCTGCCAGCGAAATTATTTTTACATCAATAGCTGCCATTTTATTTACCCAATTAAAAACAATGGCTTCATCATAAACATCAGCATAAGGATTGCCAAAACCCATGGAGATATAAACAACTAATTCTTTTTTATTTTTGATGCACAGGTTTTGTATTTCTTCTGCCCTGTTAAAAGATTCTGCAATGGTTGAATTGGTATTTTTTTTTTGAAATGTTTCAGAAACTGAAAAAGGAAAACCCAGGTAACTTATTTCATCAAAGAAAACCGCATCTTCAGCTCCTCTTTCATTTGCAACTATCGCCAGCAATTTTGTTTTAGTATTTTCAATTTTAATTTTTGCTATTACTTCCTTCGTATCCGCCATTTGGGGTATGGCTTTTGGCGAAACAAAACTTCCGAAATCTATAGTATCAAATCCAACTTTTAATAAAGCATTAATGTATTCAATTTTTTTTTGTGTGGGTATAAAATGTGGCCATCCCTGCATAGCATCCCGTGGACATTCTATCAATTTGATTTTATCTTTACCAGTTGATGCATTATTCATTGACTATTGACTATTGACTATTGACTATTGACTATTGACTATTGACTATTGACTATTGACTATTGACTATTGACTATTGCATTCTCTGCTTCATAGCTTCATATAAAATGATGCCTGCAGCTACAGAAACATTCAGTGATTCAAAATTGCCGGGCATGGGGATTTGAAAACGATCGTCACAAACTTTTAGCAGCGCCGGGTAAATACCATGCTCTTCTCCCCCCATGATGATGGCAACCGGCTCAGAAAAATTACATTCAAAACTTTTTTTACTTGCCTTCATTTCGCTGGCAAAAACTTTTATGCCATTCATGTGCAGATCATCCACGGTTTTCATCAGGCTGGTAACCCGGCACACAGCAATTTGTTCCAATGCACCTGCAGAGGTAAGCATAGCATCTTCGTTTAATGCGCCTACGCCTTTATCAGGAATAATAATGGCGTGTACCCCAAAGCTGAAAGCGCTGCGGGCAATGCCGCCGATATTTCGTATATCTGTAATGCCATCTAATATTAAAAACAAAGGCGTTTCCCCTTTATCTACTACAAAAGAAATTACCTGCTGCAGATCCTGGTACTGAACTTTTGATATTTGTGCTATGCAACCTTCATGGTTACTTACATTAAAGTTGTTCAGTTTTTCTACCGGCACTTTATTTATGGGGACAAGATTTTCTGCTGCCAGTTTTTTTATCTCATCAATTGTTTCGCCATGCACCGTGGCCTGCAGGTAAATGCGCTCTAACTGTTTGCCTTCCTGCATGGCTTTTATAACTGCTTCCCTGCCTATTACAAGGGTGTTTTTTTTGGGCCGTTGATGCTGATGTCTGAAATTTTTCACGGGGCAAAAATAAGTTTAATTACCGCAACCTGTAAAAGTTGGCCAATTCTTATTTGAATATTTTTATTGTCAAAAAAAACTTAAAAACGCAGATTATGGTTCTTGTATTTTATCATCATCACCGGTAAGTATCAAATTATCTATTAACCGTACTTCATTTAACGATGCTGCAATTAATGCAACAGCAGCAGTTTTGCCATCCCATATTTTTAAAGGCTCCAATGTTACTGCATTGGCTATTTCTATATAATCTACTTTAAAATCGTTTTGCTGTAAATGGGCTTTCATTTTTTCTTTAAGGGCTTCAACATTGCCGGGCTTCATCTCTTTTTTAATAGAAACCAAAGCCTGGCTTATGAGAACAGCCCTTTGCTTTTCGCCGGCAGTAAGCCTCATGTTGCGGCTGCTCATGGCCAGGCCATTTGTTTCTCTAACCGTAGGCACCAGCTTAACTTTTATTTGATATTTTTTAAACCTGATAAGTTTTTTTATTACCATGAATTGCTGATAATCTTTTTGACCAAGGAACAGTTCATCAGGCATTATAATGGAAAGTAATTTATCTACCACCTGGCATACACCCTGAAAATGCCCCGGCCGGAATTTACCTTCCAGTATTGTTTCTAAATAGCCAAGTGGGTATTTAACTGCTGTAGCGCCGTCCGGATAAATTTCTGGTACTGATGGAAGAAACAACAGATCACATCCGGCAGCTTCCAGCATATCAATATCTTTTTCTATAGTAACAGGATATTTTTCAAAATCTGAAGCATTATTAAATTGAGCTGGGTTTACAAAAATACTGCACACACATACCTCATTTACTTTTTTACAATTTTGTATAAGTGCAATATGGCCGGCATGTAATGCGCCCATGGTTGGCACAAAGCCAATGGAACTTCCATTTGCCCTGTAATTTTTTGATAAAATGACTGCCTGCTGAATTGTTTTAATAAGTATCATAAAAAAAGAAGTGGCTTCAAATGCTTGTGTATGCTCTATTTACCTAAAAAATCAGTACTTTTGCACACCATTTCAAAAAAATCAGGATTTCAGCATCTAACATAGTACAAATGTCAACAAAGAAAAGGATTTTATTTATTGCCAATGAAATGTCGCCTTATTTAGAGCTTACAGAGTTTGCAGAAATTGTAAATAAACTGGCTGTTTTATCTAACGACAGTAATATGGAAGTCCGTTGCATTATGCCCCGGTTTGGTGTAATAAATGAAAGAAGGCACCGGTTACATGAAGTGGTTAGGCTGTCTGGCATAAATGTTTCCATAGATAATGATGATTATCCTTTGGTTATAAAAGTAGCCTCTTTGCCAAATGCCCGCTTACAGGTTTACTTTTTAGATAATGATGATTATTTTAAGCGCAAATCAATTTTTTCTGATGAAAATGAAAAATGGTTTGATGATAACGGGTTAAGAACCGTACTGTTTTGCAAAGGCGCATTAGAAACAGTAAAAAAATTCGGATGGCCTCCGGACATTATCCATTGCAGCGGCTGGATGACGGGACTGATCCCTATGTTTATTAAAACAGCCTATAAAAAAGAACCCGTATTCAGCCATAGCAAAATTGTTTTTACCATAGGTCAAAATTCTTTTAAAGAAAAACTTGGTGCCGATTTTTTAAAGCTTGCTGCCATAAATGATTTTGTTACAAAAAAAGAGTTGGAAGTTTTAAAAGATAATAACAATACAGCTATGTTTAAAGCAGGCGCTGCTTATGCAGATGCCATTACATTTGGCGCAGAAAAAGTTGATAAAAAACTCTCTGATGAATTTTCTAAAGTGAAGGGAAAGAAGGTGATGAAGTACAATGCAGAAAGTGATTTAACAGACTATTTACAATTATATGCCGACCTTTCCAAATAAGTAAAATACCCATACATTTTTTTTAAAAAATTTTCACACCTGTGCACAAAACATTTTTACCAATTGCTCTTGCAGGAACTTTCTTTGTTTTTATTATTAACGGTGGCTGCACCAAATTAGATACTACCAAACTTGGCGGCGATTTACTTCCTGTAGTTGATAACATCAACACTTTTGCCGATACAATTTTAATAAACTCTGCACAGGGTTATTTTAATGATACTACCGAAGTGTTGCCCACAGAAAACCATGCATTGGGAAGAATAAATAATGATCCTCTTTTTGGCAAAACAGAAGCTAATATTTTTTTTCAGGTAAAGCCCAGGACTTATCCATTTTATTTTGGTAATGCCGGTGATACACTTATAGCAGCAGATTCTGTAGTGCTTTGCATGAGCTATAAAGGTTCATGGGGAGATACGCTTTTGCCTCAACAGTTAGAGGTAAGAGAAATTGTTGATGCTAATTTCAGGGATTCTGTTAACACAAGAAGAGATGTAAATTATCAACCTGCTACTGGTGCATTATTAGGTTCCATTTCTATTGTACCAAAAGATATTGATGATACGGTACGTTTTGCGCATGGTAAAGATTCATCTGTCAATCAGATAAGAATAAAATTATCTGATGCATTCAGAGATTATTTATTCAGCAGGGATTCCAGTTCTACCAATACTTCAACCAATGCATTTAAAAGCGATTCGCTTTTCAGGAGATCATTTAATGGCTTTGCAGTAAAAGCAGTTGGGGCAGCAAGTAATTCCATTATGTACATAAATCTTAGTGAAGCCGCTACCCGGCTTGAAGTGCATTTTCGTAAAAAGACTACAGGAACCGGTAAAGTAGATACTGTTTATAATGCGTTATTTGTTTCACCCGGTAATAATATTAATATTGCTGCCTCCGGTACTGCAAATAATATTATCCGCAACCGTGCAGGTACGCCTTCCAATACTCCATCATTAACGGAGCATTACCTGCAAACATCACCAGGCACTTATGTAAATCTTTCTATCCCTGCATTAACGGGCATGCCAAACAGAATTATTCACCGGGCACAAATAACTATTGAGCAGGTTCCTGATAACCCGGTTACAGATGCTGTTTTTACAGTGCCTCCATTTATGTATCTCGATTTAAAAGATACAAACAATATACCACCAACCTGGAAGCCCATTTATTTTGACTTAAACCCATCAAACCTTTACGATCCTGATTTTAAAAATGGATACCCTTATTTTCCAACCACAATTGATTTCAATTATTTTGGCGGGGCTGCCAAAACAAAAACAGGCCCGGTTGGACAAATAAAGTATTACGATTTTAATATTACAAGATATATTCAGCAACTGGTAACAAAGCGTACGCCCAATTATACCATGCGTTTATGGCCTGCATACAATATCAGTTACCCCCAGTATAGGCCTTTAGTTATCCCTTTTAGAAACCCGGTAGCTTACGGAAGGATAAAAATAGGTAGCGGCAGCAATCCTGATTATAAAATGCGTCTCATAATTATTTATTCAAACATCCAGTAATTAATAAAATAAATTTTCAACAAAGTCCTTTATAGTTTTTAAAGGGCTTTGTTGTTTAGGTAATACAGCCTTATCTTTGCACTCTTAAAAAAAATAATATGCCTTATTTATTTACTTCAGAATCAGTTAGTGAAGGACACCCGGATAAAGTTGCAGACCAGATCAGTGATGCACTTATTGATAATTTTTTAGCTTTTGACCCCAACAGTAAAGTAGCCTGCGAAACCCTTGTTACTACAGGCCAGGTAGTACTTGCAGGAGAAGTGAAAAGCAAAGCTTACTTAGATGTGCAGGAAATTGCAAGAGGTGTTATCCGTAAAATAGGATATACAAAAAGCGAGTATATGTTTGAAGCAAACTCCTGCGGAATACTATCTGCTATTCATGAGCAAAGCGGCGATATAAACCAGGGTGTGGACCGTAAAAAGAAAGAAGAACAGGGTGCCGGCGACCAGGGAATGATGTTTGGTTATGCCACCAGCGAAACCGAAAATTATATGCCGCTTGCATTGGATCTTGCCCATTATATTTTAATAGAGCTGGCTGCGGTAAGAAGGGAAAACAAAGAAATTAAATATTTGCGTCCTGATGCTAAAAGCCAGGTAACGCTTGAGTATGATGATAATAACCAACCGGTAAGGATAGACGCTATTGTTGTATCTACCCAACATGATGATTTTGGAAAAGATGAAACAATGCTTGCTAAAATAAAAAAAGATATCATCAACATTGTTATACCAAGGGTAAAAGCAAAATACCCAAAATACAACCACCTTTTCAACAACAAAATTAAATACCACATTAACCCAACCGGCAAGTTTGTAATTGGTGGCCCACATGGCGATACAGGCTTAACAGGCCGTAAAATAATTGTTGACACTTATGGTGGCAAAGGTGCACACGGTGGTGGCGCATTTAGCGGAAAAGATCCGAGTAAAGTAGATAGAAGCGCTGCTTATGCTACAAGGCATATTGCTAAAAATCTGGTAGCTGCAGGTTTGTGTGATGAAGTATTGGTACAGGTTAGTTACGCCATTGGTGTGGCACAACCCACCAGCATAAACGTAGTAACTTATGGTACGGCAAAAGTTGATCTTACTGATGGGCAGATTGCAGATAAAGTTATGAAAATGCCCTGCTTTGATATGCGTCCTTATTTTATAGAACAGCGTTTAAAACTACGTAATCCAATGTACAGCGAAACCGCAGCGTATGGCCACATGGGCCGCAAAAACGAAGTGGTAGAAAAAACATTTACTTCTCCCGATGGAAAATCTATCAAGAAAAAAGTTGAACTGTTTACCTGGGAAAAATTAGATGCCGTAAAGGAAGTAAAGAAAGTTTTTGGATTAAAATAATGGAAAATACAAACAATAAAAAAGAGGCTGAATTTACATCAGCCTCTTTTTTTTACTACCATCACCACAACAACATATAATATCCGACAATTTTAATAGCTTTAGAATGGCAAATACTTTTATTATATGAGTGGTTAGTGGTTGTATTTTTTCTGATTGTGTTTTAGTGGTAATATTATTTGGCGGGCAATATTTATTTAATTAAAATACTTTTACAACATTTCATTTTCTGATTTATAGCGGCACTTCAAGATTGTATTCAAAAAAATTCCCTGCAAACCTTACCTTTGCAGCCCATTTTAAAATTGCTCACTGGAGCCCGGCTTTAAACATTGAATATTAAACTTTGAACAAAAAAATATGGCATTACAAGCAGGCATTGTAGGGTTACCCAATGTAGGAAAATCAACTTTATTTAACGCCGTAAGCAACAGCGCCAAAGCGCAGGCAAGTAATTACAGGTTTTGTACCATTGAGCCTAATACCGGCCTGGTAAATGTACCAGATCCCCGGCTTACCAAACTGGAAGAACTGGTAAAACCAAACCGTACCGTACCTACACAAATAGAGATAGTTGACATTGCCGGGCTTGTACGTGGCGCCAGTAAAGGAGAAGGTTTGGGAAATAAATTTTTAGCCAATATCCGTGAAGTAGATGCTATTATTCAGGTGATCCGCTGTTTTGAAGATGAAAATATATTGAGGGATGAAGGCCCTATTAATCCTATCGGAGATAAAGAAATTATAGAAACAGAACTACAGTTGAAAGACCTGGAAAGTGTAGATAAAAAATTACAGCGTACAGAAAAATTATTAAAAACTGATCCCAAATTAAAAATAGAATTTGATGTATTGGTGCGTTGCAAAGAACAATTAGAAAAAGGTAAAAACATTTTATCCCTTAAGCTAGATAAAAATGAAAAGGCTGCTATTGCAGATATTTTTTTACTCACCGGTAAACCTGTATTGTATGTTGCCAATGTAGATGAAGCCTCTATGCACACCGGTAATAAATATTCTGATGCCCTGATAGAAGCAGTAAAAACGGAAGGCAATGAAGTGATCATAATGACCAATGCAGTAGAAGCACAGATTGCAGAATTTGAAGACCCGGATGATAAAGCAATGTTTATGGAAGAATATAAAATGACAGAACCAGCTTTGGACCGTTTAATACATTCCACGTATAAGTTGCTTAATTTATCTACCTATTTTACCGCAGGCGTGCAGGAAGTAAGGGCATGGACAATTCAGCATGGCTGGAAAGCGCCGCAGGCTGCTGCTGTAATACATACAGATTTTGAAAAAGGTTTTATAAAAGCAGAGGTAATTGCCTTCGAAGATTTTATTACTTATAAATCAGAAGCCGCCTGTCGAGAGAACGGCCGGTTAAGAATTGAAGGAAAAGAATATATAGTGCATGATGGAGATGTGATG
>JANLQE010000326.1:0-4828 GCA_031367625.1 Bacteroidota bacterium | reverse complement strand
GAACCCGAAGAAGGAAAAATTTTCTCCCATAAAAGAGGGCAGTTGGAGCAATACACTTTAGAAGAACTCTATGATATATTATCAAAATTGCTGGAGAAAGAAGATTATGAAAGTGCCAGCACGGTAAGGGATATTATTTCTAAAAAAGAACAACGTTAATATTTTTTTGACACAAGGTGCCAACCTTGATAATAACCGATGTGTCAGAAAGGCTTTTGTAAGGTTGGCAACCTTCATTTTATTCTGTAACTTTAGAAAAAAATTTCAAATGCAACAGGTACTGGATGATGATGCTTATCATGAAATGCTGTGCTTTTTGGATAACCAGCATGCAACAGAAAAACCTGCTGATGAAGAAAATTTAGTATTCCTTAAAAACGACTGGTGGCTGGCAGATACAGCAGTGATTGATACCATAAATTATAAAAAAGGCGGCTGGGAAGTTTGTCTCACTTTTGCAAATTATAAAAAACCGTTGCAATTAATTGTACGCAGTATTGTAAGATGTTTTACAGAAGAAAAAGCAAAAACTGCAGCACACTACATGAGGCGGCTGGCAGCAAAAGACCAGCGGGGAACATTAACTGTTGCAATTAAAGATTTAAATCTTTGTATTAATTAAAAAGATAAATGGCACAAACGGATACCAAACAAAAAATTTTAGACGCATCATTACAACTGTTTAATGACAATGGAATTATTAATGTACGCCTGCAACAGATAGCTGATGAAACCGGCATTAGTGTGGGCAACCTGGCTTATCATTTTAATAACAAAGAAGCCATCACCGAATCTTTAATTACCAGTGTAATTACCGCACTGCAGGATTTATTAAAAGAATATGGCAAATACAATGCGTTAAACGACCTTGATTTTTTCTTTAAACAATATTACCAGTTATCCCATCAGTATAAATTTTTCATCTTCGATATCCTGGAGATAAAAAGAAATTTTCCTGTTCAGTATGAAACCGTTCAACCCATACTCAATAAAATAAGGTTGCAGTTGGAAAGGCGCTTTGAATTATATGTTCAGCAAAAGATTTTTCAAAAAGAAGCCAATATAAAAAATATTGCTTCCAATAGTATGCTGCTTATGTTTTTTATGCATGAGGAAGGGCAGTTAAACGGAAAAAATACTATTACTGAAAACCAGTACCGCCGCAGGCTGTGGGATTATATTATGCTTTACTTTACTGCAAAGGGAAGTACAGAATATAATGCCTCTATAGAACCACAGTTTACAGGAAAATAGTACCTTGTAACCACACATCTGTTTAAAGTTGTATTTCGTAATTGTTTACACCCGTTTACAGATTTTATTTTTAAATAAATCCTCTGCTTGTTATGGCTAATGTTCTTTGGTTACAGGGTGGTGCATGCAGTGGTAATACTATGTCGTTTTTTAATGCACAGGAGCCAACCGTTGTAGAGTTGGTTACAGACTTTGGTATAAATATTATCTGGCACCCCTCCATGGGTTTAGAAATTGGCGAACAGGTTACCGATATTTTAAACGATTGCATCTCCGGAAAAATCCATGTAGATATTTTTGTTTTTGAAGGCACGGTAATTCAGGGCCCCAAAGGAAAAGGCACGATGAATTATTTTTGCGAACGCCCCATGAAAGAATGGGTTGTTCAACTGGCG
Source organism: Bacteroidota bacterium (assembly GCA_031367625.1). GTDB lineage: Bacteria > Bacteroidota > Bacteroidia > Chitinophagales > Chitinophagaceae > Ferruginibacter. The sequence continues at coordinate 3,179 of JANLQE010000326.1, read as the reverse complement.
GCAATTGCTGAATATGTTGTTGCCATTGGCGATTGTGCAACATGGGGTGGCATTCCGGCAGTGCCCCCAAACCCTACCGATAGTACAGGATTACAATTTCATAAAAAAGAAAAAGGCGGTTATCTCGGAAAAGATTTTATCAGTAAAGGCGGAATGCCGGTAATAAATATTCCCGGTTGCCCGGCACACCCCGATTGGATTACACAAATATTAGTGGCCATTTCTACCGGCAGAATAAAAGATGTGCTGATAGATGATTACCATCGCCCCACCACTTTCTTCAGCGATTTTGTACAAACCGGTTGCACCAATGCAAGGGCCTTCAGCGAAAAAGTTAATGGTGCATTTGGTAAACGTGGCGGCTGTTTATTTTATGAAGTGGGTTGCCGTGGCCCAATGACCCATGCCAGTTGCAATAGAATTTTATGGAACCGGCAATCATCTAAAACAAGAACCAATCATCCCTGTTTGGGTTGTACAGAGCCAGGCTTTCCTCACCATGATTTAGCAAAAGGAAGTATTTTTAAAACATTTAAATATTTAGGATTTTTGCCAAAGGAAGTTGCTGTTGGAGAAAATAAATTAACGCATTATTTTAAATCGGGAGTTGGAAAAATGATTGGAACAAATAAAAAAGTATTTGAGAGAAGTAAGTAGGAAATATGAATGACAATTGATAAGCGAATATCATTTTACTTGTGAGTTATAAGTTGTCATTGAGTTAAGTTGCCGGTACCTGTTTTATTGACGATTGGCCATCCAAGTTAGCTACGGGCATTCCAGCAACATTCTGCAATTGGCCAAATTATATTTATCAAAAAAGATTTTGATTATTGGATAGCTCTTAGTTTAGAATTTAATAAAAAGAAAAAGCATCAAAAATGCTCTTGCCTACCCGAACGTTTTTCAAATTCCCTGCCATCGCCTATTCAAAAACGTTATGCCCTATTTTGGACTAGCAATTCAAAAATTAAAATGAAAACACCATTAATATCAAGACTTTATTTATAGACAATAACTACTTTTCACCCATACTATAAACTTTCTTTGACGTAGAAATTATAAAATCAAGCGACCTTCTTCCGGCACCTTCAATTAATAGAAAAAGGCAGGTGAGTATTTGTGCATAGTCAGAACGTATCTCATGCAACACAGCCCAAATGCCCATTTTTGGTGGAGCAGGTGGCAATGGCAACGGGCTTGTACCAAAATATAAATCAATTTTTGTACTAAGCACAGCAACCATCATCTGTATAATAAAATAGAAAGCTGTTATCCTTGTGAATAAACCAAAGATTAGGAGTAACCCACCGATGATTTCACCTACGGCTACAAAATGTGCCGTTGTTTCAGGAAAAGGAAAACCTAATTTAGTAAATCTTCCTGCACCCTGATTTACGTAAACAAATTTTAAAATACCTTCCCAAAAAAATACAGTTCCCGCCATCAGGCGAAGAATTAAAATAGTTGACTGCCCTGTTACAGGAGGGTTGAGAAACCAATTGATAATTTTTTTCATTGTTTTTTTATTTTAGATAAATGATGGTGCAAACGTCAACATTTCTTTACAGCATTTAAAAATATTTACAGCATCCAAAGCTTTTACTTGATTAAGTATTGGTTTATCAAGTATTATACTTGGATAATGTAATAAGATTTAAAAACAGCATGGTGTTGCTACCTTTGAAAAATATAAACTTTGAAAACCACGACATTCATATATCATTCTCTTTTTTGGGCGGCCATATATCTTTTATGGGTTATTGTTTTTCGCACCTATTCATTTTCGCTTACTAAAACTATGACTATAGAGTTTTGTTATTTAATTTTCATTACAGCAGATTATTATGCCATTAATAATTTTATAATTCCTCAATTTTTACTTAAAAGAAAATATATTCTTTTTGTTTCAGCTACACTAATAATCATTGCACTTTCAGCATGGCTGAGGGCTTTGGTTGCTGTACAAATGAACCAGCATTTTTTTCATATTACCCAAATAAATGACTTCGGTACATTGTATTTTAATTCAGTAATAAATATTTCACTTTGGGTTTTACTGATTACCATGGTGAAAATGATAATTGACAGGATACAAACCCAACAACAAATAGAATTGCTAGAAAAAGAAAGGATAAAAAATGAATTGGATTTTTTAAAAGCCCAGATCAATCCCCATGCGCTTTTTAACTCATTAAATACTATTTACGGCCATATTGATAAAAGTAATCAGGTTGCCAGAAATATACTCTTACAATTTTCAGAATTATTGCGGTATCAGCTATATGATTGTGGAGCAGAGAAAGTAAGTTTGGAAAAAGAAACAGACTATATAAAAAATTATGTAGCCTTTCAACGTTTGCGAAAAGATGAAAAATTAATTGTAACCTTTCAAATTGAAAATATGGAGAGAGATTTAAAAATTGCCCCACTTTTATTAGTGGTCCTTATTGAAAATGCTTTTAAATTTGTTAGTAATTTTTCTGACAAAGAAAATAAAATCATCATCAAAATATTTACAAAGAACAATGTTTTGCATAGCTCATTTATCAATACAAAAGAGATGCTGCAAAATGTTATTAATACAAATTCCAGCGGCATTGGTATTGCCAATTTAAAACGAAGATTAGAACTGTTGTATCCCAAAAAATATGAACTTAGTACAAATATTGAGAATGATTTTTATGAAGCAAATTTAATTATTGACTTAGCATGAAACTAAAATGTATCATAATAGACGACGAACCAATCGCTAGAAAAGTATTGCAGGAATTTATTGAAGAAATAGATTATTTAGAATTGACAGGGCAGGCAGAAAACCCTTTGAAAGCAATACCATTGCTAAATAACAATGCTATTGACATTATTTTTTTAGACATTAATATGCCGAAAATAAATGGCATTGATTTTCTAAAAAGTTCAAATACCAGTGCAAATATTATTATGACTACTGCCTATACTGAATATGCTGTAGAAGCATTCGGGTTGGATGTTTTGGATTATTTGGTAAAGCCCATTGCTTTCGACAGGTTTTTAAAATCATGTAACAAAGCAAAAGAAATAATAGAATTAAAAAAAATAACACAAGTCCAAACAAATAAAACGAATGACCATTTTTTTATAAAGTGTAATAATCAAATTGAGAAAGTTTTTTACGCTGATTTAATGTATGCCGAGGC
>JANLQE010000032.1:0-2046 GCA_031367625.1 Bacteroidota bacterium | reverse complement strand
ATTATTTTTGCCACGATCAGTCCCGATTATTATTTTCCGGGCTGTGGCGTATTGCTGCAGCGGGCCATGAAGATGAAAGAAATTGGTGCTTTGGATATCCGAAATCAATGCAGTGGTTTTGTATATGCTTTATCTATTGCCGATCAGTTTATTAAAACCGGCATGTATAAAAATATTTTGCTGGTGGCCAGTGAAAAGCATTCTTTCGGCCTTGATTTTAGTACCAGGGGCAGAAATATTTCTGTAATTTTTGGCGATGGCGCAGGCGCTATGGTATTGCAGCCTACCGAAGAAAATGGCCGCGGTATTTTAAGCACACATTTACACAGTGATGGTGAAAGTGCAGAGTTGCTTGCTATGTTTAACCCTGGCACACACGCCAATCATTGGGTAAAAGAACCCGTTGCTAATTTTAATGATGCAGCCGTAGGAGAAATGTTTATGAGCCACGATATGATTGATAAAGCCCAGAATTTTCCCAATATGGATGGGCCCGCTGTTTTTAAAAAAGCTGTTGTAAAATTTCCAGAAGTGATTATGGAAGCATTGCAAAAAAATAATTTATCCACTGCAGATTTAAAATTATTGATACCACACCAGGCCAATCTTCGTATTGCACAATATGTACAGCAAAAACTGAAATTGCAGGATGAACAGGTGTATAACAATATAGATAAATATGGCAATACCACCGCTGCATCTATCCCCATTGCTTTATGCGAAGCCTGGGAGCAGGGCAAAATAAAAGAAGGCGACCTGATTTGTATGGCAGCATTTGGCAGTGGCTTTACATGGGGAAGTGCGTTGATGAGATGGTAAATAAATTTTTATTTAACTAACTGATATTTTCATCCCGATATCTATCGGGATCATCCTTGCATCGCCCTCTTGTACTACAAACCATCAGGGTAACTTTTATCTAAGCGTATATAGGTCCGCAATCATAAAACTCCAAAGTCACACCTGGATAAGATTATTGCATATTATAAAAACCAATTTTTAAAAGTAAATTTGTCAAAACAACATCTATCATGCAAACACATATCCGCCAAAAACTTCATCAGTTCATTGACACTATAGAAGATAAAAAAGCAGAAGCTATTTACCTGCTTTTTGAAAATGAAATAGATACAGATGCACAAAGACTTAAGTTGATAAATGCAGAAAGAGAAAGGTATTTGAACAATGAAGGAAAATCTTTTAGCTGGGATGAGGTTAAAGAAATGGCCATGAACAAAGAAAAAAGAAATGGATTATAAAATAGAAGTTCGCCAACTATCTGTATTTGAAATTATAGAAGCCTACGATTGGTATGAGTTACAACGGGAAGAATTAGGGTTAGAATTCTTAGATGAATTAGATAAGCTTTATGAAAATCTACTTAGCAATCCTAATATTTATTCATATTATGATAAGCCCGTAAGAGAAGGAAAGCTAAATCGTTTCCCCTATACAGTTATATACGAAGTCTTTGATTCAACAATTATTATCTACAGTGTATTTATGGCTAAACAGGATCCTGCAAAAAAAAGAACAATATAATTTCTATAATCAGCCTGTACATCGGCAAAGCGTCAAAAAAATCTCATGCCACGCAAATTCATTTATTTTATCAATCCCATTTCGGGTACAAAAGATAAAGATCCTTTGGTGAAACTGATTGAAAAAAAAACAACGGAACAAAATATTCCTTTTGAGATATTGCAGACATCAGAAAGCGGCGACTACCTTTTTTTAAAAGAAAAAATTGTCTCCCAAAAAATTACAGATATTATTATTTGCGGAGGAGATGGAACAATAAACCGGGTAGCCGCTTCTCTTCTCGGGGTTAAAGTAAACCTGGGTATTGTGCCAATGGGCTCGGGTAATGGACTTGCGCTTGCGGCGGGCATTAAAAGAAACTCATCCAAAGCCCTTGAAATTATTTTTGCCGGCAAATCTTCATTCATAGATAGTTTTTACATCAACAAAAAATTCAGTTGTACGCTTTGCGGCCTGGGCTTTGATGCACAGGTAGCTCATGAATTTGCACAGCAGCCAACCCGT
>JANLQE010000309.1:0-8937 GCA_031367625.1 Bacteroidota bacterium | reverse complement strand
TAAAGCTTTGGCAAAGTTTAAATCACTTTAATACGGAATGGTAATATTAATTTTAGAGAGCTTCTTATTGAGCATAGCGTTTGTTTTTTGTAAAGCTGGTATCGGTCAATGTATATAAAAAATAAATGAGTTGATTTTTTTGGGAGTTGTTGATAGCAATTTTATTTTTTAATAAGGTATCAAGTCCTGGTTTTGTGAGAGAAATATTTGTGTAATGATCTATCACCTGCGAGAGTGCGTAAAAGCGCCCATCATGCATATAAGGAAAACTAAGCTGCACATTTCGCAGGCTGGGTACTTTAAATTTTAAGGAATCGCTGCCAAGCAAAGTTATTTTTTGCCTGCCATTATCATTAAAACGATTTAGGGTAAGCCCGTTATTATGAAAATTATTGTCAGTAAATAATGGCTCTTTGTGGCATGATGCACAATTGGTTTTAAATACTTCATATCCTGCCTGCTCATATTGGGTAAGCGTATCTTCGCCTCTTTTTACTTTATCATATTTGCTGTTGGCACTTATAAGGCTGCCGGTAAATTGTGCCAATGCTTTCAACATTCGTTGGCTGCTGACAACAGCATCGCCAAAAGCGGCTTTAAACATGCGGCGGTAATTGTCATCTGTTTTTATTTTTATTAAAACCGAATCAAGCGTTTCACCCATCTCGTTAGGGGCGGTTAAAGGAGAGAGGGGCTGCACTTCAATATGGTTTATGCCGCCGTCCCAATGCCAGGCCGTCATCCACGCAAGATTAAAAAGTGCCGGGGCATTGCGGGTACTGAAAGTATTATTTACGCCATGACTAAGATCATGATCGTAAGTGCTAAAGGCTGCAAACTGCTGGTGGCAACTGGCGCAGCTTGTTTGGCCATCTTTACTAAGCCGCCCATCGTAAAATAATTTCTTACCCAATTGAAAGCCATCTTCGGTGAGTTTGTTTTTTGCAAAAATATCTGTGGGCGGTTTGGGCCAGCCTGCAGGAATATTAAATTTGAGGGGCGTAGGTTTGTAAGAGCCATAACCATCATCTTTTGCAGCGCCTATGATGAGCAAAGATGCCGTTATGAAAAAGCCAATTGATATGATGATGCGGTATTTCAATTTTTTTGTGGGGTGATGTGTTGCACAGAAAACATTCCCGGAAAATTATCTGCAACTTTTTTTGCCTGTTCACCCATAGCGGACAATACCGGCAATGCTGTTATTTTAATTTCATTTACCCCCTGCCAGTATTTATCTATATTAATTTGTATGGTAAGCTGTTGAAATTTATTTTCTGTAATAATAACAGGGTTTGCAGTAAATGATAAATTAATTTCTCTCATTGTTTTGTACGTTCCTTTGTATCCGCCAACATGTTGTTCTATGCGGTGCAGGTCGGCGGTAGAGAAAGCAGATGTTCCTTCCAGTTTAAACATTACATAACCATTATTCCATGTCCAGAACATATCGTTCAAAGGATCAAGTACACCGCTTTGAGCGCCACTGCAATTTTTAATACTGTCCACCCCCAATAAAAAATTAAAGTTGTTATACCTGCCGGGCGGTAGGCTGATGATGAAACTATCACTGCTAAAAGCATCTATTAAATGGTAGCTTTCGTTTTCTCTAAAATTATCAAGGTGTACATTGCTGGCATAATATTTTAATTTACTTACCGTGTATGCTTCTCCAAAAGCATTTTGGTAAATACTATCTCTGGCTATTTTTTTTCCATCAGCAATATTTAAAAAATGAATAACAAGCCCTCCGTTTTTATTTACCGGTAGTTTATTATTAAAACCAGAAAGCAAAAAAAATATGCTTGGGATAAACATCAGGGAAAGAAAATATATAAGCAATTTTCTACTCATCTGCTTTTAACTTTTTTCTGTTTTGTTTTAATGCTCCTGCTTTCTTTTTACTGTCTAACCGCTTTAGTTTAGATGCTTTGGATGGTTTGGTGGCTTTGCGTTTTTTCTTTATTATTAATGCTTTTCTTACCGCCTCATTCATTTTTTTTATTACTAATAGCTTATTGCCCAACTGGCTGCGGTCGGCCTGGCTTTTTATCAGTAATAATCCATCTCCATTTATTTTATTGGTAAGTTTTTCTTTTATCCTTTCTTTTTCTTCCGGTGTAAATAAAACGGAGTCATCTACATGCCAGTAGCCTTCTACCATCGTTTCTACTTTGTTTACGTTTTGGCCACCCTTACCGCCACTGCGGGCAGTTTTAAATTTTATTTCGTGTGTTATCTCCCGCATGTAACCAAAATTACCAATAAAACAACCGAAATTTCCCTAAATGAATTGATTAGTAAGGTTAATATTTCGGTAAGAACAAAAAAAAATACATTTTTGCATGAAACCAAACACCAGGAAATTTTGAAAGGCATTTATCATTCACTTACAGAGCGGAAACAACATGGCAAAAAATCTTTTGCTGTATTGATAGACCCCGATAAAGTGAACGATGATAATATGGAGCAGTTGATACAACTGGCCACCCAGGCCCGGGTTGATTATTTTTTGGTAGGTGGAAGCCTGGTTATTTCCAATTATTTAGATGAATGTGTGCAACTGATAAAACAGCGTTGCGGCATACCCGTTATACTGTTTCCGGGCAGCCCCAGCCAGGTAAGTAAATATGCCGATGCATTATTGTATTTATCACTCATCAGTGGGCGCAACCCCGAGTTGCTGATAGGCCAGCATGTAGTAAGTGCGCCGGTAGTAAAACAAAGCGGGCTGGAAATTATGCCCACCGGGTACATGGTTATTGATGGTGGTGCACCTACCACGGTTTCTTACATCAGCAATGCAGCGCCATTGCCATCCGATAAAAACGAAATAGCCATGTGTACGGCAATGGCCGGCGAAATGCTGGGTATGAAACTGATTTATATGGATGCCGGCAGCGGCGCCCGGCGGGCAATTTCAGAATCTATGATACAGAAAGTTGCCGGCTGTATTGATGTACCACTTATTATTGGCGGCGGTATTAACACGCCCGAAAAAGCCTATCTAAATTGTAAAGCCGGTGCCGATGTAATTGTAGTAGGCAATGCCATAGAAAAAGATTGTTCTCTCATAAAAGAAATTGCAGCGGCGGTGCATAGTGTGGCGGTGAAAGTGTAGAAGAATTCCGTGTGCCCATAACCAATGCTAAATTAATAGTAAAAAGTTCATTGTTTGTTCTAATGTTGAGCAATGCTTGTTCTCATCGAATGTACTAATCATTTAACCCCTTTCCATTAAGAATTTGCTGCATAAATTTTTCAACCCTTGACTCCCGGGTTTTGAATTGTTTGGGTGCAGAAAAATAAAGATTGTATGCTCTTTGCCGTCCTGGCGTTAATGCATCAAAAGCGGCTTTCAAAGCAGGAATTTCATCTAATTTCTTTTGAAATTCTACAGGAAATATGAGTGCTGTATTCTTTTTAAAATTCACTTTCAAACCGGCTTTTTCCACTTCGATGGCTTCATAAATATAGGCTTTCAAGATAGTTCCCATCTCAACTATTTCTCGAACATTGGTGAACCGAATCTGGCGTGCCGCCTGCACATTCTCCGTTTGTTGAATTAGAATACCATTGGCATCATTTAACAAGGCACCTTTGAAAAACAAAACCGCACAGTATTCTTTAAACACATGTATTAAAACCAGGTTACTTTTCTGAAACGTATAACAAGGAACACCCCACTTCAATTCTTCGGCCAGCCCACAGTCAAGAATGATGATTCTCAATTTCTTCAATTCTTCATGCCACTTTTTGACTTTACTAAAATAAAAATCAACCTTAGAATTCATTGTACTCTTTATCATGGCATGTTGTTTTATTTTCCTATGTGTTTAAAAAAATATCCGTTAATTTTCAAATTTTTATTGCATAGCTGCCAGGTTCGCATTATATAAATATGCGTTTCGTAAAACCAATTACTAATTCGCCGTGCAAAAAAGTATTTATATAAAAAAGCCCCGCAATTGTACGGAGCTATTCTATAATTTTTTTTAATCATTGTATGCTTAAACCCTTCCCCAGTTCTCCCCGCTTTTTATGCGGTACATCGTCATTTCGCTTACGCCATATTTTTCGGCCATCTGTTTGTAAGTTAGTTTTCTTTTGGGATTGTTTAAAGTGTCTTTAATGGTTTTTACCTGGGCAGCACTTAGTTTTAATCCCCTGGTACGGCTGGCCTGCCGCTGTTTGTAGGCAATTTTATCGGGGCTGTTTTGCTGGTGCCCGCTTACCTCTGCAATGGTTGCCCATTTAAGATTTTTAGAAAGGTTATCTGTTTTTTTATGATTGCTGTGAATAACATATTTATGCTTCGGCGATTTTTTGGCGCAGAATAATTTTGCCACTTCCCGGTGAATGTATATAGTGCCATTACCGGTTTCTACATGCAGGTTTAGCGTACGGTACCCTGATGTTACAGAGCCATTCAAAAGTTTACCATCTTTAGCAACGTCTTCTGCATAGCTTGCCGCACGCCCATGATTAGAAACTGCATATTTTTTTCTGAGGAGTTTATGCCCGTTAAACTGAATCTGTTTCCAAACTTCTCCGGGATTTTTTTTTATCATTTTAAAGAAGATTTTAGGGGATGAAAGACAAATAATAAAACACTGTTATAAATATAATATTTTTTTTTACTAAGTAGGTATCATTTTTAAAAAATCTTGCTCTGTAAGTATTTTTATTGCAGCAATTTTCTTTGCTTTTTCTAATTTACTGCCGGCATCGGCACCCACAATTAAATAGTTTAGTTTGCTGCTTACCCCGCTTACAATTTTGCCTCCGTTTGTTTCTACCATTTTTTCTGCATCGCTGCGTTTTAGTTTTTCCATTGTACCGGTAAATAAAAACGTTTGCCCGTTAAGGTTACCCCCGGCAAAATTGATTTTTTGGGTTTCTGTAAGCACCCCTGCCTGCTGCAGTTGTTTCAGCATTTGTATGTTATCTTCATTTCTGAAAAACTCAAAAATACTTTTAGCCACTTTCACACCCACATCATCCATCTGTTTTAATTCCTCTTCTGTAAAGCTGGCAAAATCAAAAATATTTTTTACCACCTGTGCCAGCGTTTTTGCTGTTGTTTCTCCTACATACCTAATCCCCAGGCCGTATATCAGCCGGTGCAGGGGTTGAATTTTACTTGCCTCAATAGCCAGCACCAGGTTGTCAATTGATTTTTCCCCAAAGCCTGCTGATTTTTTTATTTCATCAAAATTTAAATGATAGATAGATGGCACATTTTTGAGTAATCCCATTTCGTAAAATTTGCGCACATTGGCTTCACCAAAGCTGCGGATATCCATAGCATCTTTACTTACAAAATGGATGATGCGTTCTACCACCTGGGCTTCGCAATTGATATTTACACAGCGCCACACGGCTTCCCCATCAGGCTTGTACAATTCATCATGGCATACCGGGCAGTTTTTTGGAAAGATGATATCCGTCTCTTTTCCTGTACGTAATTCGGGCAGCGATTTTACAATCTGTGGAATTACATCGCCGCTTCTTTCTATTAAAATGGCATCGCCCAGTTTTAAATCTTTCTCTTTTATATATTCTTCATTGTGTACAGAAATACTGCCAACCGTTACCCCGCCTACCTGTACCGGTTCTATTTTTGCTACCGGGGTTACAGCGCCTGTTCTGCCCACCTGAAATTCTACTGCCAGTAATTTACTGGTGGCCTGCCGGGCTTTAAATTTATATGCAATGGCCCAGCGTGGGTGGTGAGAAGTAATACCCAGCTTTTCCTGCAAAGCGAGGTCATTTACTTTTATTACCATCCCGTCTATTTCATAAGGAAGCTGGTCACGCAGTGCTTCAAATTCAGTTATATGCTTTATAATGCCCTCAATGCCCTGCACAATTTTCATTTCATTTTTTGGGCTTCTAAATCCAAGGTTCCAAAGCATTTGCAGCATACCGCTATGCGTAGTAGGTTCTTCAGTTGTGCGTTGCAGGTTGTCGGTGGCCGGGTGTCTGTCATCGGTGGTCGTCAGATAACTCACATGGTATAAAAATGCTTCCAGGTTTCTGCGGCCTACTTCTTTTGTATCTTTTATGCGCAGGCTTCCGGCGGCTGCATTGCGTGGATTAGCCAATGGCGGTGTGCCTTCTTCCATCAGCTTATCATTGTATTTCTTAAAATTATTTTTATTCAATAATACTTCGCCGCGGATTTCTATCTGCTGAATACCGTAATTGCTGAAGGCAGCAGAGAGCGGCAGCGTTTTTATCTGTTTAATATTGGGGGTAATATCATCACCTGTTTCACCATCGCCACGGGTAGTACCCCGTACCAGAAAATCGTGTTCGTAAATAATGGAAATACTTGCACCGTCAAACTTTGGTTCTGCACAGTATTCAATTGTTTGCAGGCCGCTTAGTTCTTTTGCCTTTCTATCCCAGTCATACAGATCTTCAGCATTGTAAGAATTTTCTAAAGACAGCATTGGTACCAGGTGCTGCCGCTTGGGAAAGTCTTTTATCAATCCGGCACCTACCCGTTGTGTGGGAGAATCTTTGGTTATCGCAGCCGGATTTTCCTGTTCAAATTTTCCCAGTAATTTATATAAAAGGTCATATTCAAAATCGCTGATTAGCGGATCGTTCAGCACATAATACCTGTTTTCATGAAACCGCAGTATGGTTTTGAGGCTTTCAATACCTGTTGTAATTTTTTGAGTGATATTGTCTTTATCCATTGCTGACAGCCACTCTTTGGTAACTGCCTGTAAGTTTTTTATCTGATCGGGATTGTACATAAATTTTATACTTGGGGCAAAGTTAAAAAATATGAATGCTGCTTTTGTAGTATTTTTAAAAAAATAACTGCTATGCCATTTACAGACTGCATTTTTAATTTACGCTTTGGTAAAAGATCAACACCGGTATGCCGTACAAGAGTGCGATGCAACAGTGAGGCTATGAAAAGCCAATGCCTGTTACCAACAAAAAATAATTTGCTTCATTATTCATTATCCCTGTGTTGCAGAGAGGCAGGCATTTTGCTATTATCCATTTTGTTTATTTCTTCCTGCAAGTTCCGGCAAAAAGTAAATACTGTAGTTCATCATGCAAAAATTTACACCGTGGATGATAATTTTTCTGTTGCTGAAGCCATGGCAATACGGGATGGAAAAATAATTGCAACCGGTACCGATGATGAAATACTAAAAGAATATGAAGCCCCGGAGATGCTGGATGCAGAAGGCAAAACAATTTTCCCCGGCTTTATAGATGCGCATTGCCATTTTACCGGCTTTGCTACCGATATGTGGAAATGCCAATTGGTGGGTACTACTTCATTTGCAGATGTTATAGAAAAAATAAAAGCCTATAGCCAACATGCGCCTATGCAATGGATCTTTGGCCGGGGCTGGGATCAGAATGCTTGGGCGGTGAAGGAGTATCCAGATAAAAAAATATTAGATAGCCTTTTTCCAGACAGGCCGGTGTTTTTGAAAAGGATAGATGGGCATGCTGCACTTGTAAACCAAACTGCACTGAATATTGCCGGCATTACCGCAGATACAAAAATCGAAGGTGGCAGCATAGAATTAGAAAATGGCCAACCCACGGGTATTTTAATTGATAATGCCATGGAACTGGCGGAAGCAAAAATTCCGCAGATAAATGACAGCCTTGCAAAAAAATATTTTGCTGATGCCCAGCGGCTATGCTTTGCCGTTGGCCTTACCGGTGTACATGATTGCGGCATCAGTGAGCACACGGTTGATCTGGTGGATGCGGCCCAGAAAGCAGGCGATTTAAAGATGAAAATATTTGCTTTGCTTACAGACAATCCAACATATTATGCACCCTGGATAAAGAAAGGGCCGTACATAACAGAGCGCCTGCATGTAGGCGGTTTTAAATTATACGCCGATGGCGCTTTGGGCAGCCGTGGCGCTTGTCTCCTACATGATTATACTGATAAGCCAGGCTGGAAAGGATTTTTACGCAGCGATGCTGCTCACTTTACTGCCGTTGCAAATATGCTGGTCAATACACCGTTTCAAATGTGTACCCATGCCATTGGTGATAGCGGCAACAGAACAATTCTGAAAATATATGCCACAGCATTAAAAGGAAAAAATGATAAACGCTGGCGGGTAGAACATGCGCAGGTAGTGGATGCTGCAGATTTTCATTTTTTTGCTGATAATAATATTATTCCATCGGTACAGCCCACACATGCTACCAGCGATATGTATTGGGCCGAAAAAAGATTGGGTGCAGAAAGAATAAAAACGGCCTACGCATATAAACAATTACTTGCCGCAAATAACTGGCTGCCGCTGGGTACCGATTTTCCGGTGGAAGATATAAGCCCGTTTAAAACATTTTTTGCCGCCGTGGTGCGTAAGGATGCAAAGGGTTTTCCTGCCGCTGGTTTTCAAACAGAAAATGCAATATCAAGAGAACAGGCTATGAGGGGAATGACGATATGGGCCGCCAAAGCTGCGTTTGAAGAAAAAGAAAAAGGAAGTCTGCAGATTGGGAAAGCTGCAGATTTTATTATGCTGGATAAAGATTTAATGAAATGTGCTGAGGCAGATATTTTAAAAACAGGGGTGCTGGAAACTTATATAAATGGGGAGAGGGTGTATAAGAAATAATATTTAATGAACTCAGAAGCTGTTTGAGTTAATTATTTAAAAGTACTTATGTGGATAAGTTAAAAACTAAAGTTGTGTAAAAAAGAAAGTTGCCCGATAATAGTGAAATGACAAAACCCCACTACTTTTCAAGCAACTACAAAACATCCAATTTGCATTAATTGCCCTCGGCATCATAACATTCATCATTTTATTTTTATTACTCAGCCGCAGTTTTATTACCAATACCAAACTGATTGAATTTTTTGGTGTAATTGCTTTACTAATTGTATTTGAATTTCTCAATTTATTACTCCATCCTTTTTTAGAA